>NZ_ATHV01000018.1 GCF_000422205.1 Desulfovibrio sp. X2 | reverse complement strand
GGGGGTGCGCAGCCCCCTCCCTGCCCGCCGGAGGCATCCTACGCCTTGCCGACCGCCTCCAGGATTCCGGCGCAGAGGGTGTCGACGGCGGCCTGTTCGGGCAGGCCGAGGACGGAGGGGGAGTCGAGCTGGCGGTCTTCGAGCCCTTCGAGGGGCGGGGAGGCCAGGACGTTCGTGGGCAGGCCGGGCAGGTTGGGGACGCGCCGGGCGCCGCCGCGCAGGCGGTTGACCACGAGGACCTGGCGAGCGAGGCCGAGGTCCGCGGCCATGCGGCCGACCTCGGCGCCGGTTTCGAGTCCGCGGCGGCTCGGGTCGCTGACCACGACGAGTCCGTCCACGCCGCTGACGGTGCCGCGTCCGAGGTGTTCGACGCCCGCCTCGAGGTCCACGAGCAGCCAGGTGTCGCGGTCGAGCACGAGGTGGGCGAGGAGCGCCTTGAGCAGGGCGTTGGCGGAGCAGGCGCAGCCGCCTCCGGCCCCGGCCACGGAGCCCATGAGCAGCAGGCGGCGGCGTCCGGGCCTGGCGGCGTCACCGGGTGCGGGGGTGACGGGCGGCAGGTCCACGGCGAGGTTCTCGGGCAGGTCGGAGACGTCGGGGTTCAGGTGCATCATGCCTTCGCCGATGCGTTCCCGCACGAGGTCTTCGCGTTCGATGAGCGGGGTGGGGAGGTCGGCGCGTTCCAGGCCGCAGGCACGGCCGAGGGAGAGCGCGGTGTCCGCGTCCACCAGCCAGACGTCGCGGCCCTGCCGGGCGAGGTAGTCGCCCATCCAGGCCGCGAGGGTGGTCTTGCCCACGCCGCCTTTTCCGGCGAATGCGAGTTTCATGGCGTCCTCCTGTATCGGAATCGGCCCGGGACGCGGGCGCGTCCCGGGCCGGGGCTGGTGCGTCAGGCGGACAGGCCGAGGGCGGTGCGCTTGGCCGAGATGCGCGCGTCCATGAGCCCGGCCGCGGCCACGGGGTCGATCTCCACGGCGAAGCTGGCACCCACGACGTCCTCGAGGCCTTCCAGGGCCAGCTTGGTGACCATCTCGCTGCCCAGGATGTTCGGGGGCAGTCCGAGGTGGGTGTAGACGCCGGAGGCCACGGCGTAGAGGCCGATGGCGGCGGCTTTTTCCGAGTACCACTCGGGCGCGCTGGCGGCCACGGGCAGGTCGGAGATGTCCAGTCCGAGGGCGTTGGCGAGCAGGGCGCAGAGGTGGATGATGCGCGAGTTGTCCACGCAGCTGCCGACGTGCAGGACGGGCGGGATGCCGAGGGCGTTGCACACGCCGCGCAGGCCTTCGCCCGCCTGGTCCGCGCCGGCGGGCACGAGGAGCCCGGCCTTGCCCAGGGCCACGGTGGCGCAGCCGGTGGCCACGACGAGGATGTTCTTCTTGATGAGTTCCCTGGCCAGGGTCACGTGGCTGTAGTCGTGCTGCTGCTTGGGGTTGTTGCAGCCGACGATGGCGGCCACGCCGCGGACGGCGCCGGACTTGAGCGCGTCGATGAGCGGGTCCAGGGTGCCACCCAGGGCGGCGAGCACGGCCTCGTTGGAGAAGCCGGTCATGATCTCCACGGGCGTGCCGGGGATGTCCACGCGTCCCGGGTCGCGGCCCGCGAAGGCCTCGATGGCCAGCTCCACGACCTCGCGGGCCTTGGCGCCGGCGTTGTCGAAGTGGAAGTCCACGTGGGTGGCGCCGGGGAAGTGGGCCTTGTCCGAGGTGGTGACGAAGCGGGTGTGGTAGCACGAGGCGATGTGCGGCAGGCTCGGCATGATGCACTGGTAGTCCACGACCATGAGTTCCACGGCGCCGGTGACCAGGGCGAGCTCGGTCATGAGGTGGTTTCCGGCCATGGGCACGCCCTGGCGCATGAGCACCTCGTTGCCGGTGCAGCAAAGCCCCGCCACGTTGATGCCCGCGGCCCCGGCGGCCTTGGCCTTGGCGATCATCTCGGGCGAGCGCGCGGCCGCCAGGATGGTCTCGGAGACGATGGGGCTGTGGCCGTGCAGCAGGATGTTGATCTGGTCCTTTTTCAGAACGCCGAGGTTGACCTGGGAGGCGCGCGGCGTGGGGGTGCCGAAGAGGATGTCCGAGAGCTCGGTGGCGATCATGGAGCCGCCCCAGCCGTCGGAGAGCGCGGTGCGCGCGGCGTGCAGGCAGATGCTCACGGGATCGCTGTCCACGCCCATGTGGGTGCGGTGCATCATCTCCACCACTTCGCGGTCGATGCCGCGCGGGGTGATGCCGAGCTTGTTCCACAGGGCGCGGCGTTTTTCGGGCAGGCGCCTGACGAAGGAGAGCTCCTTGGAGCGCGAGCAGAAGTCCTGGTAGAGAAGCGCGCAGAGCTCTCCGGCCAGGGCCTTGGGCTCCTTGCCCTCGGTGGCGATGCCGAGCTCGCCGGCGAGGCGGGCGAGCTTCTGCTCGTCGCGCACCTCGAAGTCGCGCGTGGTGCCCTCGGCCACGGCGGCGAGGGTCTCGATCACGTCGCGGCCGTGGTCGGAGTGCGAGGCCGATCCGGCGGCGATGAAGCGGCCGAAGTTGCGGGCCACGGTCAGGTCGGCGTCGGCTCCGCAGACGCCGAGCTTGACCTTGCCGCCCTTGGCGACGATCCGGCAGGGGCCCATGACGCACTTCTGGCAGGAGAGCCCCTGCTCGCAGAAGGTGCAGTGCTTCTGCCCGGCCAGACGGTCCCAGACCGTCTCGATGCCCTCGGCCTTGGCCTTGCGCAGCATCTGCCGCGCGTCGTCGCAGATAGTCAGGCTTTCGATGTTCATTTCGATCTCGGTCACGACACACCTCCATCACGCGGGGCCACAGGGACCTCGCCGCTTCCCGCCACGCGGCGCGGCCATATTCCATTCCATGCTTGTCGGGGTATCGCGGGAAGGGAAGCGCGTCTGTCGGCCGGACGACAAAACGGAGGATTTGGGGAGGTTTTTTCGGAAAAAGGCTCAGCGGTGGCCGAGCAGGGCGGGGTCCGGGATGTTGTAGACGCCGCGTTCCTCTTTGTGCAGCAGGCCTTCGGAGGCCATTTCGCCGAGCAGGGAGGAGATGGTCTGGCGGGTGGAGCCGAGGATGGAGGCGAGCTGCTCCACGGTCAGGTCGAGGTGCACGCGCACGCCGTCGGGCGACTTCATGCCGCGCTGCTCGGCCTCGTGGGCCAGGTATTCCTCGAGGCGGCGGCGGGCGGAGAGGAAGGCCAGGCGGATGATCATGGAGTAGGCCTTGCGCAAGAGGTCGCCGAGCACGCGGATCATGGAGTAGGCCAGGGCGGGGTGGTCGGGCAGGGCGCGGCGGAAGGCCTCGGCGTCGGCCGTGAGGATGGTGGAGTCCTTGAAGGCCTGGACGAAGGCGCGGGTGTGGGTGGTGTAGATGTCGCCGGGCTTCAGGATGGAGAGGGTGAGCTCCTTGTCCTCGTGGGCGAAGAAGATGCGCACCTTGCCCGAGGCCACGATGAAGACCATGTTCTCGGCCTCGCCCGGACGGAAGATGATGCGGCGGCGACCATACCTGCGGGAGACGAAAATGGCCCGCAGCGCCTCGAATTCCGGCTGTTCGAGGACGTCGAGGAGGTTCTCCCGGGAGAGATCCATGCGCAGGGCCATGCCCCCTCTTAAATGGCACGGGCGGTTCGCGCAAGCGGACGGGAGACGAAATGTCCCTCGGAAAGGTAGGGTTTGTCCGTATCCTTGCAATTCCCGCTTTACGAGCCCTCCGAGGTCTTGTATGAGCCGAGAGTGTCTTTTCGGGGGGGGCCCCTGCGATTTGTCTTCTCGTTCCTGATCTCCCTTCAAATCCAGCAGGCCCAAGCAGTTCGCGCCGCCTCGTGTGCGGCCTTTCATCAGACCGGACGGGATGTCCCCGGTCTTGCAGCGCGTGATTCTCGCGATCGTTGTCCGGCAAGGGAGCGATTCTTTCCCGCCACGATGCACGCGAGCGAGGCGCATATGGAAGATTTCGGCCCCCGGGCCGGTGTGCTGCTGCGATTATGCTTTTGATGACAGAATGCGAGGGGCTCCGCGGCGCCGACCAGCCCGCGGGGGATCCGCCGAGGCCTTCCCACGGGCGGTTCGGCCGCAAGGGAGCCTTTGAGGTGTATGTCCAAAGACCGGTCCGCTGAAATCTTTCCGAATCCCAGGCCCGACCGCCGCTTCCTGCCCAACGTGCCGAGCAAGGGCGCCAGCCGGAGGGGGGACAACCAGCGGTATTTCGCCGACTTCGACGTCTCCGTCCGCGAGCCCGGCCGGGGCGGACGCGAGCTCGCCGAGGGCCGGGTGGTGGACCTCTCGAACACGGGCATGCTCGTGGACGTGCGGCACGACCTGGCGCCGGGCGACGCCGTGGTGCTCAAGTTCTTCCTCAACGCCGGGACCATGCCCGAGGGCTACGAGTCCCGCGTGACCATCCCGGCCCGCGTGGTGCGCCTGGACCAGGCCGCCGGGCTCGTGGCGTTCCAGTTCGAGGGCGACATCGCCTCCTACATGCGCAAGCGTCGCTGGCGCTACATGGAATCCCTCTCCCTGCTGCTCATCTTCGTCGTGCTCCTGGCCATCGCCTTCATCAAGCAGGAGAGCGTCTTCTACTTCTGGTTCGACGTGCCGGTCTTCCTCTACGGCCTGTGCAGCGTGGTCTTCCTGCTCTCCCGCTTCCTCTTCGCGGCGCTCTACCGGAGCTTCCCCGTGGACCCGGACTACACGCCCACGGTCAGCGTCATCATCCCCTGCTTCAACGAGGAGGAGTGGATCGACAAGACCATCCGCAGCTGCCTGGACCAGCGCTATCCCGAGGACAAGCTCGAGGTGGTGGCCGTGGACGACGGCAGCAGCGACGACTCGCTCGGCGTGCTGCAGAGGCTCAAGGAGCGCATCGCCCCGGAGGTCGGGGACCGCTTCCAGGTGCTGGCCCTGGGCGAGAACCAGGGCAAGCGCCACGCCCTGGCCGCGGGCGCGCGCATCGCCAAGGGCGAGCTGCTCGTCTTCGTGGACAGCGACAGCTTCCTGCGGCCCGACGCGGTGCTGAACGTGGTGCAGCCCCTGAAGAACCCGCGCATCGCCGCGGCCACGGGGCGCTGCGAGGTGGAGAACAAGTGGACCAACTTCCTAACCAAGATGCAGGCGGTCCGCTACTTCATCGGCTTTCGCGTGTTCAAGGCCGCGGAGAGCATCTTCGACGTGGTCACCTGCCTCTCCGGGCCGCTCTCCTGCTACCGCAAGACCGTGGTCATGGAGCATCTGGACGCCTGGATCGGCCAGACCTTCTTCGGCCGCCCGGCGACCTTCGGCGACGACCGCAGCCTGACCAACTTCCTGCTCAAGAAGAGCCACGCCGTGTACCAGCACACGGCCGTGTGCAGCACCATCGTGCCCTCGTCCTACGCCAAGTTCTACAAGCAGCAGATGCGCTGGAAGCGCTCCTGGCTGCGCGAGGGGCTGCGGGCCGCGGGCTTCATGTGGCGCAAGGAGCCGTTCATGGCCCTGTCCTTCTACGCCGGGCTCGTGCTGCCGGTCATCGCGCCCGTGGTCGTGGTCCGGGCCTTCGTCTTCGTGCCCCTGGTCTACCACGTCTTCCCGTACATGTACTGCCTGGGCATCCTGCTCATGGGCATGCTCATGTGCTGCTCCTACCTGCTCATCAAGCGCTCGAGCCTCTGGATCTACGGCGTTCCCTTCTGCCTCTTCTACCTCGTGGTGCTCCTGTGGCAGATGATCCCGGCCACGGTGACCTTCTGGAAGTCCGACTGGGGCACGCGGCCCTCCAAGTTCGACCGTGTGGACGGGGACGGGAGAACGGGGCCGACGGCCGGGCAGGAGCCCTGCGCCGGGAAGGCCTGCGGGCAGGAGAAGGGCTAGGCCTTCATGTTCGGGAACAAGCCCCTGCGCATCGCGCTGCAGATCGCGGCGCTCCTCGCCCTGGCCGTGTTCGTGGGCACGGTGGTCTTCTCCAAGGGAGTGCGGCCCGAGCGGCAGCGCGATCTGTGGAACGGCCGCGACGGCTTCGTGGCCATCTCCTACGGCGGCATCGGCCACAGCCTGGACAGGCGCGACATCGTCACCAAGGAGCGGCTCAAGGCGCAGCTCGAGGCCCTGTCCGCGGCAGGCTACGTGACCGTGACCACGGCGGACGTGGTGGCCTTTCTCGACCACGGCAGGCCGCTGCCGGAGAAGGCGCTCTACCTGATGTTCGAGGGCGGCCGGAAGGACAGCGTGCTCTTCGCCCAGCCCATCCTGGCCGGGCTCGGCGCCGTGGCCACGGTCTTCGTGCCCACGGACCGCCTCTCCGGATGGAACCGTTTCTTCCTGCACCCGGGCGAGCTGAAGGACGTGAGCAAGAGCCCCTACTGGGACGTGGGCACCATGGGCCAGGACGCCCTGACCCTGCTCCCCCGGCCGGACGGCACCCAGGCCTACTACCTGGCGGCCCTGAAGACGAATCCCGACGGCACGGCGGAGAGCCTGGACGAATTCCGGGCCCGCATGCGGGCCGACGACGAGGCCGCGATCAAGGCCGTCAGCGACGCCACGGGCAAGGCCCCGGAGGTCTACATCTTCACCCCGGCCAACACCCTGGACCAGTCCATGGCGCCCGAGCTGCGCGACGTCGTGCAGCAGGAGATCGCCCGCTCCTTCGCCGCGGCCTTCACGCGGGAGGGAGAGTGCTTCAACTCCCGCGACGCCGACGCGCACGACCTGACACGGCTGCAGGTGGATCCCTCCTGGTCGGCCGGGCGCCTGCTGGAGGAGATCGACAGCCGCCTGCCCAAGACCTCTCCGGACAGCTTCCCGCGCCTGGACGAGCCCAGGCTCTGGAACACGGTCATCGGCGGCATGCAGGCCGGGGACGGCGCGGTGGAGCTCACGAGCGCCTCCACCGGCCAGGCCTTCGTGCGCCTGCGCGGCACCGAGACCATGGAGAACGCGGCCTTCGCGGCCACGGTCACGCCCTCTGCCGAGTGCGCCGAGCTCGTCTACCTGCGCTACAAGAACGTGGATTCCTACCTCAGGCTGCTGGTGAGCCCCAACCAGGTGCAGATCCAGGAGAAGAGCGGCGGCAAGCTGAACTACCTCCTGCAGATCCCCCTGCTGCTCGATCCCGGGCAGTCCGTCGGCCTCGCCGGACGGGTCACGGGCAACCGCCTGGTGCTCGCGGTCGGGGGCAAGCCCGTGTCCGCCTATCCCATCCCGCTCTCCGCCTCCACGGACCGGGGCGTCTTCGCCCTCGGCCTCCTGGCCCGCGAGGCGGGCGCCAAGGGGAGCTTCACGAAGCTCGTCGTGCGGCCCGAGCCGCCGCTGTGGAAGGACGTGCACGACGTGGGGCGCCTGGACCTGGACGCGCCCGAGTCCCTTTCCGCCGTCATCCTGCCCGCGGACCACCTCCTGCCCGGCAAGGGGCCGGAGTACGACGCCATGCTCGCGGCCGCGGCCAGGGGCATGGCCACCTACGCGCGCCTCGCCCGGGACGCCACGCCCGAGCGGCTGGCCGCCTTCCTGGGCGGCTTCGACACGCCCTTCGCCCCGGCCGTGGCCCACCTCCTGCGCGGCTTCGTCCTGCCCTACGCCAAGGACGCTGACCCCGCGGCCGTAGAGGCGCTCATCAAGGCCGTGCGCTCCAGGGGATACACCGCGGTGCTCGAGGTTCCGTCCGAGTCCCTGCCGCACTTCGCGGCCGAGAAGGCCGTCCTCTCCCCCGACTGGATCATGATCGGCCGCCCCGAGGACAAGGGCGGCGCAGAGCTCGCGGGCATCGAGAACCGCTACGACAAGACCCGCATGCTCTTCCTGGCCCCCGACAACCCCGACGCCGCCTGCAGCGTCTACGTATCCGCGAGAAGATGATGCGCCGTCTCCTGCCCTGCCTGCTCCTCCTCGGCCTGGTCCTGGCCCTCGCTCCCCGCGCCGTGCGGGTCTTCGCCGACGAAGGGACCGCGGGCAAGGCCGCGGGCAAGGGCTCGGTCATGCCGCTCCTGCGCTCGGCCCTGCGCTCCGAGGCCGAGGACCGGCCCGAGCAGGCCCTGTCCATCGCAAACGAGGCCCTGCGCATGGACCCGGCCTACGCCCCCCTGTGGCTGGTCAAGGGGCGGCTGCTCCTGCGGCTGCAGCAGTACGACCCGGCCCTGCGCGCCATCCTCACCGGCCTGTCCATCGACCCTGCCGACACCGAGTCGCGGCTCGTCCTCTTCCGCATCCTGGTGGCCGCGCCGCCGGAGATTCCGGCCCGCTACGGCCAGAGCCTCAAGGGCTTCCTGGCCCCGCTCGCGCCCGGCGACAGGGCGCGCATGCTGCGCGCCCTGGTGGCCGAGCCGGTCAACCTGCGCCACCTGAAGCTCGCCCTGGACGCCTGCCCCCCCGCCGTCGGCCCCATGGCCGTGCTCGAGGGCAGCCTGCGCACCTTCGCCCTGGGCGATACGGCCGGGGCGGGCAAGGCCCTGCTCGCGGTCGACTTCCCCAAGGGCGGCGAGAGCGAGCTGGCCGGGGACACGGCGGTCCTGCTGGCCCGCCGCCTGGGCGAGGCCGGGAGCTTCGACGAGGCCCTGGCCCTGCTGCACAAGGCCGGGGAGCTCGGCTACGACGCCTCGGCCCTTCGCGTGGCCGAGGGCCGCCTGCTTCTCACCCGCGGCGACCCGGCGGCCGCGCTCGAGGTCCTGCTCACGCAGTGGCGCGACGACCCGCAGATCGGAGCGCGCGTGCAGCTCATCGCCGAGGCGGCGCTCAAGGCCGGGAAGAACGATACGGCCAAGGAGTTCGCGCGGCGCAGCCTCGAGTTCGGGCCGGACGACCCGCTCGTCCAGGGCCGCTACCTCGCGGCCATGGTCCAGATCGGCGACACGGACGCGGCGGAGAATTTCGAGGAGAAGATGCAGGACGCCGAGACCATGGACGGCGTCGACTACGGCAGGTCCCTGGTCGAGTCCCGCGCCGGGCACTACCGGGAGGCCGCCTCATGGCTCGAGAAGGTGCGCGACCCGCTGCCCTTCAGGTCCACCTTCCTGGACTTCGCCCTGGAGCTCATCGCCAAGGCCACGGACCTTGCGCCCGGCGCCAAGGCGGCCATCATCGACAAGCTCGGCGACAGCGCCAAGAACCCCATGGTGCAGCGCGACCTGGGCTGGGACTACTGGAACGCCCGGCAGTGGGACGCGGCCGCAAGAGAGTGGCAGGCGGCCATGGCGGGCGGGCTGCCCGAGATCATGGACACCAGGGACTTCTCCCAGAAGGTGGTCATGCTGCTCTTCGAGCAGGACCGCGCGGACGCGGCCCTGGCCTTCATGCGCCGCTGGATTCCGGACATGACGCCCTTCGGGCTGGCCTGGTCCGCCCTGCGCATGGAGCGCTACGACCTCTCCGTGAAGATCCTGCCCCTCTCCGACCTCGCGGCCCATGCCCCCTACGGCGAGATCGCCCTGATCCTCAGCCGCATCCGCAACGGCGACACCGAGGGGCTCGGGCCCCGGCTCGACGCGCTCTCGGCCGCCCCGGCCGGGGGCCTGCGCGCGCTTCCCTGCCCGGTCTTCGGGCCGCAGGGCGAGGTGACGCAGACGACCATCGAGCCCGCCGAGGCCACGGGGCTCTATGAGAAGATCGCGGACGCGGTGCTCGGGCAGCAGCTCACGGATCTCTATTCCTGCCTCATGCCGCCCGCCTGGCTGCCGGGGCTTTCGCCCGCCGTGGCGGCGGGCTGGCAGACGCGCGCGGGCAAGACCCTGTTCCGCGCGGGGCGCATGGACGACGCGAAGCGCTTCCTCGAATCCGCCGCCCGGCTGAACCCCTCCGACCCCACGGCCACGCTGTATCTCGCGCTCGTCCTGCGCCGCCAGGGCAGGGGCGAGGAGGCGGACAGGCTCATGGCCCAGGCGCTCTCAGGCGTCTCGACCTTCGACCGCGAGTTCGCCCTGGGCGACACGGCCCTCTTCCTCGGCCACGGCGAGGAGGCCCTGGACCACTTCGGCAAGGCCCTGGCCCTTGCGCCCGACGACGCGGACCTGCGCCTGCAGGTGGTCAACCTGCTGCTCGGCATGGACCGCTACGCCGAGGCCCGGCAGACGGCCGCCTGGTTCGAGGCGCGGCTGGCCGCGGGCGACCGCGCGGTGCGCACGGCCACGGCCGAGGTGCGGCTCGCGCTGGGCGATCCGGCGGGCTCGGAGAAGCTCTGGCGCGAGCTCCTGGCCGAGCAGCCTGGCAGCACCGGCTATCTCGCGGGCCTTGGCCGCGCCCTGTTCGCGCAGCGCCGCTACGCGGAGGTCGTGGACCTGCTGCGCGAGCCCTTCGAGCGCACGGGCGCGCCCAACCTGGCGGATTCCCTGCTCGGCTCGGAGCAGGCCCTGGGACGTCCGGCCGACGTGCTGCGCCATGCCGAGCGCGGCCTCGAGATCGCGCCGGACAGCCTGGAACTCCTGCGCTACGCCGCCGAGTCGGCCGAGACCCTGAACGACCTCCCGGCGGAGGAGCGCTACTCGGCCCGCTACACGGCCATCCGGCCCGTCTCCATCCCCATGCAGCTCCTCTACGGCCAGTCCCTGCTGGACCAGAACAAGTTCCCCGAGGCCAGAAAGCACTATACCGGCATCCTCGCGGTCACCCCGGGCAACGTGGACGCCCTGCGCGCCATGGTCACGCTCGGCCAGATGAGCGAGGACGGGAAGACGGCCTACGAGTATGCCAGGCGGCTGCACGAGGCCGAGCCCGACGATCCGCCCGCGCGCCTCAAGTACGGCTCGGCCGTTGCGGGCGAGTCGGAGTTCCGGCAGGCCTACGCGATCATGGAGCCCATGCGCGCCCTGGGCCCGGACTGCGGCGTGCTCACCCTGCTCTATCCTCGCGTCACGGCGGGCGACTCCTCGGGCGTGGTCAGCCTGGCGCAGTTCGCGGCACACCTGAAGCTGCTCTCCGAGCGCCATGCCGTGTTCCTCGACGCCTCGGACTTCACCTCCGGGCCGGACGGCCGCCTCGTCCTGAAGAAGCCGCTGCCCGCGCGCCGTCCCGGGGTCATCCTCCTGGTGGGCGGAGCGGACCGCGAGACCCTTCTGAAGATGGACGGGCTGCTGCGCGAGGCCCACGCCAAGGCCATGCTGGCCGTGGACTCGGCCTCCCTGGGCACGGTCGCCCCCTACGGCATCAACCGCCAGGGGCTGGAGGAGCTGGCCGCCACCGGCCGCTGGACCTTCGCCCTGTCCGACTCCGCCCCGCCCTCCCTGCTCCTGGCCGACGGCCAGCCCGCCCGCTTCTGGGGGCAGCGCGCCATGCTGCGCGACGGCTCCCTGGAGACCACGGCGCAGATGAAGAAGCGCATGGAGGAGCGCATGGCGCTGCTCCGCCGCCAGGCCAAGGGGCTTCCGGTCACGGCCTGGTTCTACCCGGACGGCTACGCCCCGAACCGGCTGCTGCGCGTGGACGGCAAGGAGTGCGAGGCCTTCCGCGAGGTGGTGGGCAAGGCCTTCCCCGTGGCCTTCGGGGCCACGCCGGAGGGCTTCTGGACGCCCATGGCCGATCCCCTGACCTTCCCGGCCAAGAGCGTGCTTCCCTCCCTGGGCGCCACGGCCATGGAGCAGCACCTGGACCGCGTGAATCCCCAGCACCAGGTGGTGCTGGAGCTGGCCAAGGCCTACATGTGGCACGGCCAGCTCTCGCGCGCGGACGACTATTTCAGGGAGGCCAGGGCCCTGCCCGTGGACCCGGGCGAGCTCGACTACAACCAGGGGGCGAACGCCTACTACGAGGACGACGTGCCCACGGCCATCCGGCTGCTGAACGAGGCGGCCCTGGAGAATCCCGATTCGCCCTGGGTGCAGCGCATGCGCAGGCGGGCCGAACTTCGGGCCGAGCCCCTGGCCGAGGCGGGCTACGAATACTGGTGGGACAGCGACAAGCGCGCCTTCCAGCGCGTGAGCGTGGGCGGCGAGGTCAGCCCGCGCGACGACCTGAGGCTCTTCGGCAACACCGGCGCCCTTTCCTGGCGCCACACCCAGGACGGGACGGCGAGCGCCTCCAGCCTGCAGGGCCAGGACGTCAACGTGGGCGCGCGCTGGTTCTTCCGTCCCGGCTACTGGTTCGAGGCCCTGGGCGGGGTGACCATGCCGGACCACGGGCTGTCCTCCTTCCCCACCTTCCAGGCCACGCTGCACGGCCCGTACTCCACGGACTTCCTCAAGCTGAACGGCACCTACGAAGTCCAGGTGGCCCGGGCGCGCATGGACGAGATCGAGGCCATGCTCGACGAGATCCGCGAGGACAGCGTGAGCCTGCGCACGGACAGCCGCCTCCTCGACTTCTGGGACGTCTCGACCAACCTCGTCTATTCGCAGCGCACGGACGGCAACGACACCATCTCCCTGGACGGCCGGATCATGCGGCGCATCACCGAGGTGCCGCTGTTCTCCGTGGGCTACGTCTACCAGCTCGCCAACAGCGACCGGAACCCGCAGCAGTACTGGGCCCCGCAGGACGTGTGGACCAACCTGCTCTACGGCTCGCTCTCCGGGAACGTGAACGACTCGCTGCGGCTGAATGCGGGCGCGGGCTACGGCCCCTCGCACTCGCGCAGCAAGGGCTGGGACATGGTCTGGCGGGCCGACGCCGGAATGGACTACACCGTGAACGACGTCTTCGACGTCAATTTCCGCTACTCCCGGCTGGAGACGCCGGGCTACAGGCTGAACGAGATATGGGGAGCCGTCTCTTACCGTTTCTAGACGTGACGCGCCGCGGCGCGCCCAAGGTCGGCGGCCTGCTGCTGCTCGCTTGCCTCTGCCTGCTGCCCGCGGGCTGCGGCCCCTCGAACGTGCGCTACGAGGCCGCGCCCATCGATTCGCTCGGCGCCTGGAGCGTGGACTGGGACCAGAGGCGGGGGCTCGACGAGATTTCCGCCAACCCCGGCCTCTTCGACCGCATAAGCGTCTTCGCCGCCTACTTCGACGGCGAGGGCAACCTCTTCCTGGCCCCGGAATGGGTCCGCGCCCTGTCCGACCCGGCCGCGCCGCCGCGCTCGCTGGGCGTGCCGCTCTACCTCTGCGTGGTCAACGACCGCGTGGCCAAGGGCGCGGAGAAGCGCAAGGACCCGGCCCTCGTGAACCGCTTCCTGGGGGACCCCGCGGCGCGCGCCGAGCACGTGCGCCAGATCCTGGCCCTGGCCGAGGGCAGGGGCTTCTCCGGCGTGGAGCTCGACTACGAGAACGTGCTCGAGGCCGACTGGCCGCGCTACCTCGCCTTCCTGCCCGAACTGCGCGACGCCCTGGCGGCGAGAGGCCTCTCCCTGTCCGTGGTCCTCGAGCCCAAGCGCCGCTACCTCGGCCACGCGCTGCCGCAAGGCATCGACTACACGGTCATGGGCTACAACCTCTTCGGCTCGCACAGCGGCCCCGGCCCCAAGGCCACGCCCACCTTCCTGGCCTCCCTGGCCGCCTCGCTCCGGGCCATCGGCGGGCTCGACCGCTGCGCCCTGGCCCTGGCCACGGGCGGCTTCGACTGGCGCGAGGGCAAGGCGGTCAAATCGCTCACCGAGTCCGACGCCGAGAGGCTCGCGCGCTCCGTGGGCTGCTCGCCCGGCCGCGATCCCGAGAGCGGCTACCGCACCTGCTCCTACGACGACGCCCAAGGCAGGCGCCACGAGGTCTGGTACGCGGACGGCGCGACCTTCGCCACGCTCTGGGACGCGGCGCGCACGGCGGGCTTCAGAAAGCTCTACGTCTGGCGGCTCGGAGGGAACGAGCCGGACCTGTTCACCATGCTCAAGGGGGGAAAGAAGAAATGATCCATGTCCTGACGTCCGGGCGCGCGCGCGCCGGGCTCTTCCTCGCCGCGGCGCTGTTCCTGCTCCTTTGCGCCGGACCGGCCGCGCCGGGCGCCCTGGCCGCCCAGCCCGCGAAGCCCAAGGCCGCCGTGGCCCTGGTCGTGGACGACTATCCGCACATGGACGTCTGGCTCGGCCTGACCAAGGCCTGTGACGTTTACGGGCTCAAGGCCACCCTGGCCCTGAACACGGCCAGGGTCTCGCCCGAGGACTGGAAGATCCTGGCCGAGCGCGTGGCCAAGGGCCACGAGATCGCCTCGCACACCCGCGACCACGTCCCCCTGGTCGCGGACGACGCCGTCACCGTGCGCTACTGGAGAAACGGCGCCAAGGCCGCCTGGGCCAGCGTGGCCCAGGGCCATCTGCGCTTCTTCGTGGACAATCCGGCCGCGCCCGTGCTCGACCTGGACCTCTCCCAGGACGGCCCCACGCCGGACCTGCGCGCCGTGGTGGACGCCGTCAACCGCACCCCGGGCTTCGCGGCCCAGCTCGTGAACCCGTACTACGCCGCCATCCGCTCCTCCTTCCTGGCCCCGGCCGAGCACACGGACATCTTCTTCAAGGCGGGCTTCGCCCCGCTGTTCGTGGACCCCAGGGAGGTCGTGCGCTACGAGCTCGGCGAGTCCAAGCGCGACATCGAGGCCAACATCCCGGGCTACACCTGTCGCGACGTCATCTACCCCTTCCTGTCCAACAACAGGACCACGCGCACCGTGGCCAGGGAGCTCGGCTACGAGTGCGGCCGCACGGGCGAGCAGGGCAACCTGGTGCTGGCGGGCGGCAAGCCCTACGACGTCTTCCGCATCTGGGCGGACAAGCCCAAGAGCCTCTTCGGCCCGAGCACCTCGGCCCCGGACTTCGCGGCGCGCGTGCACGCCTTCCTGGACAAGCTGAAGAAGGAGCACGCCGCGGGCTGCATCTACTCCCACGGCGCGGAGGAGTATTCCCCGGCGGAGTGGGCCGCCCTGCTCAAGGTCCTGACCACGGACCCCGAGGTGGAGATCACCACCCTGCACGGGCTCTACGAGTTCGTGCGGGCGAGCTGCGCGCTCACGGCGGACGGCACCTACGTGCTGAAGCGCTGACGCGGGGCCCGCGCCTCCGCCTCGTGGGCCGGGATCAATCATTGCCTTGGCCGCGGCGGCCGCTTATGCAGGAGGTCTGAAGCCCGCGCAGACGCGCGGCGAAGGACGGCCATGCCCCGCTTCCTCGACTTCTTCCGCCGCAAGGCGGCAGCCGGACCGCACGACGGCGAGCCGGGCCCCCTGGAGCGCAAGTACGGGCTCTTCAAGAGCCTGCTCGCGGGCAACAACCAGGCCCTGGAGCTGATGACCGACCTCGAGCGCCTGGTCTACGAGGGGCGCTCCTTCGTCCTGGACGACGCCCTGGCCCTGGCCGAGACGCTCATGGGCGCGGTCTACGACATCGTCGAGGACCTGAACGCCCTGGGAGGCGGCCGCTGGCCCGGGCTCTTCGACCGCGCCGAGTCCATCGGCGTGTCCGCCCTGCAGGCGCTCACGCGCCACCGTTCCTTCAGCTCCCCCGATCTCGTGCTGCCCCTCGTGCAGCTCTCCCTGGAACAGCTCGGCGAGGTGGGCGGCAAGGCCGCGAACCTGGGCGAGGTGGGCAACCGCGTGGGGCTTCCCACGCCGCGCGGCTTCGCCGTGACCGCCTCGGCCGCTGCCGCCTTCCTGCGCGCTGGCGGACTCGGGGAGGGCGTCCACCGGCTGCTCGCGGGCGTGGACATCGCGGACACCGAGGCCCTGGAGGCCGCCTGCGCCGAGGCCGGGCGGCGCATCACGGCGGCGCCCCTGCCCGCGGAGCTGTCCGCGGCCCTGGACGCCGCCGGGGCGGACATGGCCCGCACCTTCGGCCCGGACGTGCGCCTCGCCGTGCGCTCCTCGGCCGCCTGCGAGGATTCCGAGGCCTCCTTCGCCGGGCAGCACGCCACGGTGCTCGGCGTGGCGCCGGGCGGGCTCTCCCGCGCCTGGCGCGAGGTCGTGGCCAGCGCCTGGACCCCGCGCGCGGTCTTCTACCGCCGCAGCAAGGGCTACTCCGACCAGGACGTGATGATGAGCGTGCTGGTCCTGACCATGATCGACGCGCGCGCAAGCGGCGTGCTCTACACGGCGGACCCCAACGCCGCGCAGGGCGGCGGCCGGGGCGACACGGAGAGCAGGGCGGACGACGTGCTCGTCTCCGCGGCCTTCGGGCTCGGGCTCGGCGTGGTGGACGGTTCGCAGCCCTCGGATTTCTGGCGCGTGCGCCGGGCCTCGCGCGCCGTCGCGGTCGAGGAGATAGCGCACAAGGACACGGCCCTGCGCCTCGCGTCTGCGGGCGGCTCTAATGACCAGGGCATCGTCGGGCAGGCCGTACCCGACGCGCAGGCCGGGCTCCCGGCGCTTTCGCGCGCGCAGGTGGCCACTCTGGCGGACTATGCCCTGCGCCTGGAGGAGCACTACGGCGCGCCGCTCGACGTGGAGTGGGCCATGGACGGCGACGGCCGCATGTACGTGCTGCAGGCCCGCCCCCTGGCCCGGGCGCAGCGCGCGGTCGAGGCCGAGGCCTGCGCCTACCTGCCCGGCCGGGTGCCGCTGCTCTCGGGCGGGCAGTCCGCGAGCCCGGGCACGGCGGCCGGACCGGCCTACGTGGTGCGCGCCGACCACCACCTGCACGACGTGCCGCCCGGCGCCATCCTCGTGGCCCGGCAGACCTCGCCCGCCTACGTGGCCTTCATGGGCAGGGTGGCGGGCATCGTCACGGACGTGGGCAGCGTGACCGGCCACATGGCCTCGGTGGCGCGAGAGTTCGGCATCCCCACCCTGGTGGGCACCGGACAGGCCACGGCCCTTGTGCGCCACGGCGAGGAGGTCACCCTGGACGCGAGCGGCCGCGTGGTCTACGCGGGCCGGGTGGAGGCCCTGCTTTCCGAGCGCAGGCCCGTGAACCTGATGAAGGGCAGCCCGGTCTACAAGGCCGTGCAGGAGGCGCTCTCCCACATCGCCCCGCTGAACCTCGTGGACCCGGAGCGGGAGGACTTCTCGCCCGACTCCTGCCGCACCCTGCACGACATCATCCGCTTCGCCCACGAGATGGCCATGCGCGAGATGTTCGACATCGCCGAGGAGCTGGCCGAGGGCGACGAGCCGCAGGGCCGGGGCGCGGTGCCGCTCTTCACCGGGCTCCCCATGCGCGTGCTGGTCGTGGACCTGGGCGGGGGGCTGGCCCCGCGCAAGGACAAGCGCCTGGCCCAGGTGGACGAGGTGCTGAGCGTGCCTTTCGCGGCCATGCTCAAGGGCATGCGCCATCCCGACGTGCGCTGGCACGGCACGCCCGGGGTGAACCTGGCGGGCTTCGCCTCCATCGTGGCCGAGTCGGTCTTCCGCGATCCCGTGCAGGAGGGCCGCATGGGCGAGGCCAACTACGCCGTGATCTCGGCGGAATACATGAATTTCAACGGACGGCTCGGCTACCACTTCGCCACCGTGGACGCCTACTGCGGCCCGGCCATCAACGACAACTACGTGACCTTCTCCTTCAAGGGCGGGGCCGCGGACGTGGGGCGGCGCACGCGGCGCGCGGCGCTCATCGGCGCGCTCCTGCTGCGCCTGGGCTTCAAGGTGGCGCAGCGCGGCGACTGGATCAAGGCGGAGATGAAGAAGTACGACGCGGCGCAGCTGTGCGCCAAGCTCGACCAGCTCGGTCGCCTGCTCGGCTCTGTGCGCCTCTTGGACATGGTGCTCGCGGACGACGCGCAGATCGACTGGTACGTGGAGGAGTTCTTCAAGGGCAACTACGCCTTCGAACGACCCCCGCTGGAGAGGACCGGAGGTTGACAGGTCAGCGCAAGTAGGCGATCATATATTTTATGGCCGAGACCGGGGGGGACGGCCACGCCGCGCCGGAATCGGGCGCGGTCCGACGGCCGCCGCACGGCGCGCCGATCCTTGGGGGACAATGACGATGGACACGCCGCGCGTCCGGCGCAGGAACCTGCGTGGACTGCTGAGCAGAGCACCGCTGCGCGTGGTCTTCACCGCGCCCATCGTGGCCCTGATCGTGGCCACGGCCGCGCTCGTGGCCTGGGTGACGCTGTCCGACGTCAAGCCCGCCGTGGAGGACGTGGCGCGACAGCAGCGCTCCGAGATCCTGACGCGCGTGGACGAGCGGCTGCGCGCCTTCCTCGCCGTGCCCCAGGCGGTGGACGCGGAAAACCTGGCCGCCATGCGCTCCGGCCTGCTCGACCTCGCCGACCCCCTGACCCGGCAGCGCTTCTTCGCCGACCAGGTCAGGACCCATCCCGGCATCCTCTACTCCTTCTTCGGCACCGCAGAGGGTGAATTCTACGGCGCGCGCCGCCTGCCCGACGGCGAGGTGCAGATCGTGCAGGCCGGGCCGGAGACGGGCGGCGACTCGCGGTACTTCTCCATCGACGCGAAGGGCCACGCCCTGGCCCTGCGCCAGACCTACAGGAACTTCGATCCCCGCACCCGGCCCTGGTACAGGGCGGGCGAGGCGGCCCACGCCCCGGCCTGGAGCCCCATCTACCGCCACTTCACGATCAAGGACATGGCGCTCACCGCCGCGCTGCCCGTCTACGATGCCGAAGGCAGGCTGCTCGGGGTCTTCGGCGCGGACTACGTGCTCTCGGGCATCCACGACTTCCTGGCCGGGATCAAGGTCAGCAGCCACGGCGAACTCTTCGTCATGGAGCGCGACGGCGACCTGGTGGCCGCCTCCCGGCTACCGCCCGAGGGGCTGTTCCACGAGCAGAACGGCAAGGCCGTGCGCGTGCGCGCGGAGAACTGCGGCCTGCCCCTGGTGGAGGCGGCCGCGCGCAGCCTCGCGGTCGCGGCCGGAAGCCTCGGCGAGGTGCGCGGCGAGATCTTCGACGACATGGAGCTGAACGGCCGACGCAACTTCCTGCAGGCCAAGTCCTTCTCCGACGGCCACGGCCTGGACTGGCTGGTTGTGGCCGTGGTCCCGGCCTCGGACGTGCTCGGCGGCATCGACCGCAACCTGCGCAACACCCTGCTCCTGTGCATCGTGGCCGTGGTCCTGGCGGGGCTGGCCGGGGCGCTCGTCTCGGCGCGCATCGCCCGGCCCGTGGAGATGCTCGCCCGGGCGGCCGAGGCCTATTCGCGCGGGCAGTGGGACTATCCCGTGGACGTGGCGCGCGAGGACGAGATCGGCCATCTGGCCCGGACCTTCACGGACATGGCCGGGCAGCTCAAGGAATCCTTCGCCACCCTGGAGCACAAGGTGGAGGAGCGCACCGCAGAGCTCTCCCTGGCCAACGGCCGCCTGCGCGCCATCTTCGAGGCCATTCCGGGCCGCGTCCTGGTCATGGACCGCGAGCAGCGGGTGACGGACATCGGGGACAAGATGCTGGGCTTCCTGGACCGGCCCCGCGGAGAGGTCCTGGGCCGCCCCTGCCACGAGGTCCTGAAGAACAGGCCGCGGCGGTGCCCGGAGTGCCTGCTCGACCTGGAGAACCCGTCGGCCGGGGTCCTCTCCCGGCAGTCCTCGCCCGAGGAGGAGGCCATCATGGGCATGGCCTTCAAGGCCTACTGCGCCCCGATCCGCGACGACTCGGGCAAGGTCTGGGGCTACATCGAGTGCCTCATGGACGTCTCGGACCTGCGCTCCATGGAGGCCGCGCTCAAGTCGGCCAAGGACGAGGCCGAGACCGCGAGCCGCGCCAAGAGCCGCTTCCTGGCCGCCATGAGCCACGAGATCCGCACCCCCATGAACGCCATCATCGGCCTCACCGAGGAGGTCCTGCGCTCTTCCCTGGACGGGGGCCAGCGCGACCACCTGGAGACCGTGCGCGACGCGGCCGACCACCTGCTGCTGGTGATCAACGACATCCTCGACCTCTCGCGCATCGAGGCCATGGGCCTCACCCTCGACGACTCGGACTTCCTGCTGCACGAGCTCCTGGCCTCGGTGGTCAGGACCATGCAGGTCCAGGCCGGGCGCAAGGGCCTCGAGCTCGTGCTGGACGTGGCCCCGGACCTGCCTCCGGCCGTGCATGGGGACGGCGGCAGGCTGCGCCAGGTGCTGGTCAACCTGGTGGGCAACGCGGTCAAGTTCACGGAGAAGGGCGAGGTGCGCATCCGCGTGGAGCGGGCCGCGCCAGGCAGGGCCGAGGCGGACGGGACGGGCGGGGAAGGCGCGCAGGGAAACGGCCGGACGCCCGTTGCCTTCAACGTCGCGGACACCGGCCCCGGCATTCTCCCCGAGCGGCTGCCCGAGATCTTCGAGCCCTTCCGCCAGGCCGCGGACGGGCCCTTGCGCGCCAGGGGGGGCACGGGCCTCGGCCTGGCCATCTCGCGCGAGATCGTGGACAAGATGGGCGGCCGCATCTGGGCCGAGAGCGAGCCCGGCCGGGGCAGCACCTTCCGCTTCGTCGTCCCGCTCGCCTCTGGCGACGAGGCGCTGGCCGCGCGCAACCGCCACCGCGAGGAGACCGTGGCGGCCGAGCGCCCGCTCTCCCTGCTCCTGTGCGAGGACAACCGGGTCAACGTCAAGGTGGCCGTGGCCATGCTCGGCCACCTGGGGCACCGCGTGCGCGTGGCCGGGAGCGGCCGGGAGACGCTCGCGGTCCTGTCCGGGGAGAGCTTCGACGCCGTGCTCATGGACCTGGAGATGCCGGACATGGACGGGCTCGAGGCCACGCGGCGCATCCGCGCCGGGGAGGCGGGCGAGGCGGCCCGCACCACCCCGGTGGTGGCCATGACCGCGCACGTGGTCGCCGAATACCGCTCCCTGTGCGCGCAGGCGGGCATGGACGGCTTCGTGGCCAAGCCCGTGAGCCGTGCGGATCTCGCCCAGGTTCTGGAGCAGGTCACGGCCGGTCGCGCGCCCGCGGTCGCGGCCCCGTGCATCGAGCCCCCGGCGGTGCGCGTCTTCACTGGCGCAGTTTCAGGCGGCGCAGTTCCGGGCGGCGCGGCGACGGACGCGAAGGTCGCGGGCGGGGACGGACGGGAGGGCGCGGCCCTGGCCGTGCTCGACACGGCCTGCCTGCTCGGCCGCGTGGACAACGACATGAGCTTCGTGTGCGAGGTCTACCGCATGGCGCTCTCGACCATGCCGGACAAGCTCTCCTCCCTGGCCGAGGCCCTGGCCGCAGGCGACGGGGAGGCGGCCGTGCGCCTGGCCCATTCGCTCAAGGGCGAGTGCGGCACCCTGGCCGCGCAGCGGGGGCAGGAGGCCGCGCACAAGGTGGAGCGCGCGGTGCGGGCGGGCGACCTCGCGGCCGCCAGGACGTTCCTCTCCGACCTGCGCCGCGAGGTGCGGGAGCTTCTGGACGCCGCCCGGGAGTATCTGGGCAGCCAGGTCAGGGACATGGCCTAGCCCGAAGCCGCCAGGACCCGGATCAGCTTCCGCCAGTCGGCGCGCTGCAGGGGACGCGAGGCCGCAAGCAGCGCCCGCGCCCGCGCGGCCTTCCCGTTCTCTCCCTTCTCCCCGTCTTCCCCGTGAAGCCCTTGCTTTTCCTCGGAAAGCACGCCGCGCGGCAGGAGCAGGCGCAGCGCGCCGCGCTGCGCCGCGGGCGGCGGCAGGAGCATGTCGTCCGGCCTGGCCGTCGTGGGGTCCTCGCGCGCGGCGCAGGGTCGGCCGAGGACCACGAATTCCCGGCAGGCCAGCGGGCGCAGCGCATAGACCGCGCAGGCGCCGTCCAGCAGGAAGGGGCAGGGGCTTTGCAGGCGCAAGCCGCGCAGGGCCTCGGCCACCCGGGCACGGGCAGGGCCGCGCAGGGTCTTGGCCGCGTACCAGGCAAGGCCCCTGAGCTCGGCCTCGGAGGCCGGGACGGGCTGGCGACAGCAATGGGCGCAGCCCGGGCCGCAGGCGGGGGCGCGGCCGGTCCGTCCCCGCTCCTCGCGCGCCGCGGCGTGCATGGCCGCGTCCATCAGGGCGTAGGCGTCGAGCAGGGGCGCGAGCCAGGGCAGGGCCGCCTCGTCGGGGAAACGGACCCGGAACGGCGTGACGTCCACGGGCATGGCGCGGCCTGGGGGCATGCGTCTTCTCCGGGCCGGACGAAATCCGGCTGCTCCGGGGGGCGCGACGGGGCGGGCGCGCGGCAGCAGGCAGCGCGCCTCCCGCGCATCTCCCGCGCGTCCATGCGTATACGCCCCTGCCCGGCCGCATGTACAGCGCGCGGCGGGCGGACACTCTTTTCGGGGAAGGAAGGCTAGTCGTGCAGGCCGGGTTCGAGGTCCAGGACCTCTTCTCCGCGGATGTAGGGCATGATCACCGGATGCTCCACGGACTCGCCCAGCCGGATGATGGCCAGGCGCAGGCGGTCCACGCCGAGCTGGGCCTGGCGCAGGTACTCCATCTTCTTGTCCACGCCGAGCGCCTCGTAGGGCATGAGCCCGCCCTCGCGGCCTTCCATGCCGTAGATGCGGCGCAGGTCCTCGAGCTCGTCCATGACGATCTCGACATAGTTCTTGATGATCGCCAGCACGTTGTTGCCCACGTGGGCCATGCCGCCCGCGGCCTTGGCCAGGGCGTCGCGGCAGACGTCCAGGCGGCGGCCCACGGTCAGGGAGACGATGCGGCCGCAGTCCGTGAGGAAGGCGGACTCGAAGCGGTCGAAATAGCGGTCGCGGCGGTCGTAGAGGAGCAGCAGGCCGAAGGCCTTGCCCTGGGCGTCGCGCAGGATGAAGGACAGCCGCGAGCGGTAGCCCACCTTGAAGGGCGTGCAGTCCAGCGACTCGCCGCCGATCTCCGAGCCGCGCAGGTCGTTGGAGACCACGAAGAAGACCTTGCGCGAGCCGTCGTGCACCGCGCGCATGACCGGATGGTGGGGGTGCGTCTCCTCCATGTCGTGCACGAAGATGGGCGTGGAGCGGCCGTCCGCGGTGTCCGCGGCCACGTTCTCCCAGGAGCCGTCCTCGCGGCGCAGGCGGCAGACGTACATGTCCGCGCCGAGCTCGTGGCGCAGCACCTCGGCGCTCTGCTCCACCACGTCGCGCACGGCCTGGAACTCCTGGCCCGCGTCGATCAGCTCGAACATGATCTCGATCATCAGGAGGCTCTTTTCGTGCGAGCGCTTGAGCAGGGCGAAGCGGCGCTCCAGCCGGGCCAGGCGCGTGGCCTCGGTGCCGCGCGGCGCCTCGTCCGCGGCCCGGCGCAGGGCCACCAGCAGGCAGAGCAGGTCGGCCCAGGTGGAGAGCTCGGCCTCGCACTGCTCGAGCGGCGGCGGTCCGCCCGCGGCGTCGAAGCCGCGCTTGACCGAGACGAGCAGGCCGAGGAGCGCAGGCTTCACCTCTTCGGGCGCCTGCTGCACGAGGTCGAGAAAGGAGCCGCGGACCTGTTCCGTGACGGGGCCGCTTTCCTGCTGTGATCGCAAGGGGTGTCGCGTCGTCGGCATAGTGAGGAATCTACTCATCGCGGCGCGGGCCGCAAGGGGGTGGAGGATGAAAAATGAATCTCGGTTCTTGTTCCGCGTCCGGGGCAGCGGTCCAGACGGCATGGGGACGCTCGTGCGTGCGGCCGTGGCCCCCGGATCGACCGGTGACGCGGGGGTCGGAAAGTTGACTCTTTAAATCGGCAATTTGATACAAATTGGCGAAATATGGCTGGCAGTTGCGCCATTGGAGATGAACGCCGAGCGACGGTTTTTCGCCTGCCGCAGAGACTGCTTTTCGACACCCCGGGGCCGTGCCCGCCCATCCCGGCCCCGGCGCGCGCGCCGCTGTCCGGAGGACGAAAAAAGGCCGACAGGGGGACTGCCCTGTCGGCCTTGATCTTTCCTGGAGCCAGCTTGGGGACTTGAACCCCAGGCCTGCTGATTACGAAGCAACCGGCGGATGGCCAGGGAGTTGGGTTCGTGGGTGAAGGGGGTGCAAACGGGGTGCTATTTCACGACGCGGAGGAGGCCCTGCAGATCCACGGCGAAGGAGACGCGGGAGGCCTCTTCCTCAAGGTAGCCGGGCACAAGGGTGGCGTAATGGTCCTGGGTGGTTCCGAAGTCGGCATGGCCGAGCATGCGCTGCAGCACCGTGAGGCTGCCTCCGGCCGAGAGGTACCGCGCCGCGAAGGAGACGCGCAATCCATGGAGCGAGACGCGCGGGTACCCAGCCGCGACAAGGTGCTCCTTGATCCGGTGGCTCATGGTGTCCGGGTGCATGCGCGGGAGGAGGTAGCCCTCGGGGAACGGGGCCATGGCCTCGAAGGCGGCGAAGGCCGCAGGGGTCATGGGGTACCAGCCCTCTGATTCGTCCGTCTTGGAGCGATCCACGCAATACCGGCGGCGCTTCATGTCCACCATGTCCGATTCCAGATAGAGCAGCTCCTGGCGCCTACGCCCGGTGGCGCAGTAGAGGGCCACGATGCGCCGCCATGTCAGATCCTCGATTCCGCCCAGGAAGCGCTCGATTTCCTCGGGCGGAATGTGCGGCCGAACCTTGGGCTTGCGGCGCGGGATCTTCACCTGGCCGAGGGGATTTTCTTTGATGATCTCCCAGTCCGCTGCCTTGCCGAGGGCGGCCTTGAGATGACGCGTGTACGTGTCGATGCTCCTGTCGGAAAGGCCGCGTTTGCGCCAGGTGGCCACCAGCGTGTCGAGATGCCTGCGGGATACCCTGTCCAAGCGCGTAGATCCTCCAGCCGCGTCAATGAGCATGTCCAGGGCCATGCGGTTCATCCTGGACGTGGCATGCGTCTGGCCGCCATTCTCTGCCCATTCCACGTATTCATCGCGGAATTCCTTGAGGGTCTTTGTCGTGCCGCGTTCCATGACCACGAGCTTGCCCATGGCGATTTCGCGCTGGAGAAGCTTGAAGCGGCGTTCCGCTTCCGTGCGGTCTTTGGTCCGGAGGCTGCGCTTCTTTCCGCGTGCCAGCTCCACATACCACGTCCCGCCTTTGTCGTGGCGGCAGACAAGGCGCATGGAGATCTTAATGTTCCAGACAGCCGACGATTTCAAGGGCTATTGCCTCGTCCTGGTCCATAGGGACCAGCGATTCACGATCAATGCGACGATGCCCGCCAGGCGTTCGGCGAGAGACGATTATTCCCGCGTCTGCCCATGTACGGATGGTGTTCTCGCAAACGCCTGCGGAGAGCGCCGCGGCACTGACAGGAATCCAGCGACATACCGCGTAGCGATCCATGATCCGACGCGCTGTATCCGGAGACTTGATCCTGGACATGCCTAGACCCTGACCATGGTCTCATCATGGACGACGACGCGAGGCAGGTAGCGCGGCTCGAGGAACATGGGGCATTGCGCGCCGTAGAGCCGCCAGTAGTCGATCCAGAGCAGGTAGTCGTCCTCCGGAGGGTCAGCCCGCACGCATCGCTTGTGCCGCGGGCAACTGCCGATGGACGAGCAGTAGGTCACTTCAAAGTATCTCTTCACGCCCGCGCCTCCCTGGCCACGCCGCGCAGGGCATGGCGCTTGCGGACGTGCGCGAGCGCGAACCGGCAGGCATCGCCGCCGTCTCGCCCGCAGCCGTCCTCTTCCGGGCAGGCATGGCAGAAGCCGGGCAAGACCTCGGACTTCCGCGCCCTGGGGCCACCGGGGAACACGAGTTCATCCGACCAGACGTCAAAGCCGTTCATGCCGCGCCCCCCTTGTCGCAGCCGGGCAGGAGCAGCCGCTGCGCGACAACGGCCTCCCTGGGCACTATGACCTCGCGGCCCGGCGTCCCGTCCTTCCGTATGACGCGCCCCAGGAGCACCTTGCTCCCCGCGATGTCCACCAGGATCTCGCCGCTTGTGTGGCGGCTGGAATAGATGCGGTCGCCTGCGCTGTAGTTTGTCATATCCCCTCCTTCAGTCTGGCGTCCCGCGCGAGCGGAGATAGTCTCGGAGCTGATCTTCTTTCGCGGAGATGCTATGCAGCATCTCTCTCGCCTCGATGGCGCTACCTTCCTCGTAGATGCGCAGGGCGACGCAAGCGACCTGTATGGCCTCCGCGTTGATCTCCTCCTTGGACGCTCCGGCGAGAGCGGCGTTGATCAGCTCGCAGACTTCCTCGAGCAGGACCTCATAAAGCAGGGCGTTACTCTTGTGCTTGCATCTGGCCCGGCAAACCTCCGCGTCCAGGCTGGCGAGGGACGAAATGGTGAGGCCTAGGATAGAGGTCGGGGGCAACTTCGCTATGAGGTCGAAGATACGCTCGGATGTCTTCATCACTACCTCCCCTGCGCGGCCAGGAATTCGGATTCCTTGACCTCGCGCATCCACTGCGGCGGGGTTGGCGCCGTGGTGTCGCTGTAGTCGCGTTGCGGGACTTTTGCGAGTACCTTCCCTCCGACAGCTCCGGCCACGGAGATGTAAAGCCTCCCATTGAACGCGGCGTGGAACCCGATGCCGAGGCTCCTGGTCAGGTAGACGGAGTAATCGACTGTTTTGTCGTTCAACTCCGTGAGCGCCGCCTTCAATATCTTGCCCGTCTTGGTCCTCATGTCCGGTCGCCAGCCGTGGCCATCTCCGGACATGGACTGAGGGAGAACGCCCCTGGAGGTGCGCTGTCCTACCTCGATGTCATCCTTTGTCCAGAAGCCGACGACGGTTACTCCACCGAGGGGTAGTTCTCGAGAAAGAACGCCGTCGAACCCAAAGACGGAACACGTCTCTTCCCTCGCTTTGCTGAAACTCGCCAAGGCTTGGTCAAGGGATGCGATGAGCTTGGCTGCTTCGTCTCCTTCGCCGATGTAGAACTTGCTCTGCATGGTCACGTCTCCTCGTTATTTTTGCTGGAACACCCAGCATTTCATCGGCTTCTCGGTCTGGCACGACCGCACGGTGCGGTTGGCGTCGAGGAATTTGAAGCGCTTGCAGAAGGGCAGGAGCTTCTTGAGCGCCTGCATGTCCAGGTCGGGTTGGCCGCCTGCCCTGGATTCCTCGCGGAAATGGTTGAGGTTGACGGCAATGGTGCCGGGGTCCTTGGAGTGGTTGAGGCTGTTGCCGATCTTGTGGGCGCGGCCGGACTGGAGGTAGTCGAAGATCTCCCAGAACTGCTCCACCAGCGGGTGGTCGGCAGCGAGACGCTGCTCGCGCGCCTTGGCCCGGATGTGCAGGTACTCGGTGAGCCCTTCCGTGAGGTGCCCGGCCATGTCCGGGAAGAGGACCTGCAGGGCCTCTCCGCAGGCCGCGACCTGGGCGTGGTTCTTGATGATGCGCTCGTTCTTGAGCGCGCCCATGGCGGCGTAGTGCGCCTCGATGCGCTCGAAGGCTTCGGTGTACTTCTCGAGGATCTCGCGCTCGCGGCCGAGAGCCGCGGCCAGGAATCCGCCGACCTCGGCCGATGTCTGGCGCTCGAACCAGCGGGCGACCTCGCGCGTGCCCGGACCGTGGTGCTTCTTGTCCGCATGGCAATGCACGATGCGCTGCAGGAGCGCCTCGGAGCCGTCCACTTCCGCGTTTTGCGAGATCAAGAGCGAGGCCTGGAAGAGGTGCTCTTCAACGTCGTTGCTGCGCCGGGCAACGCCCAGGGTGCCGGTGCCGCGGCCGTTGAAGAACGGCTTTACCTCGTCGAAGCCGAACTGCTTCTGCCGGGCGTCCCGCTCGCCGTTGTCGCGGTCGCTCTCGATTATGACCACGGGCATGTTGGACACCTGGGAGAAGGCCCGGCGCCTGCCCGCCGGTGACGACTTGAGCAGGTCGAAGCCCTCGTAGTCGTCCCTGCCGACGCACTTCCACAGAAACTCCAGGATGGTGGACTTGCCCGCGCCGGGCTCGCCGGTGAGTTCCAGGAAGGGGAAGGTCTTGTGCGTGGCGCGGATCTGCTGGACGAAGAGCGAGCCGAACCAGAAGCCCAGCGTGGCCAGCCCCTGCCAGTGGAAGGCGCGGGCGAACTGCTTGAGCCAGCCCGGGTCGAACTTGCTGCCGTCCGTGTTGATGCGGATGCCGTTGAGCACGGACTTGATGCCGGTGCGGTTGATCTCGAAGTAGCCGTGCTTGTTCAGGTCCAGGCGGCGGCCGTTGTGCCATGCGTGGTCCTGGAAGATGTAGGCCTTGGTATCCTTGTCATAGCCGACGAAGGGCAGGGCCTGCACCGTGGTCAGGCGGGAGTTGAGCCAGCGGTCGCGCAGGATCTTCAACTGGCGCATGTCGCCGTCGAAGGTGCCGCCGCGCGAGCGGTTGAGCAGGGCCTTGTGGAATGCATCCGGCGAGGTGATGGCCGTGCCCTCCATCGCGATGATGTCGTCAGGCTGGCCGTTGGCGTAGGCGATGCCGAAGACGTAGCGCTGCTCGTCGACCAGGACGTCGCGTTCCATGTAGAGGAAGCGGGGATGGACGTTCGAGATCTGGTCGACGCCGACGTGGCGGGTGAAGAGTTCCCGGCCCTCGGGCGACTTGAGAACGCTTTCGATTGGGTTTTCCGTGCTCTCCGCAGGGGCCTCCTTTTCGCCCGCCGTCTCCCCTTCCTGCCCCTCCTTCTTCTTGGCCATGATCTGCTGTTCCTGCCACGTGGCAGCCCCCTGGCTGATTTCCTTCTCGAAAGCACTTGGGACGGTGATGGAGAACATGGCGTTCTTGAAGTCCAAGAGGAAGGACATGCGCCGGTTGCGCACGTAGTAGTGGTAGGCCTTCTCCTCCACCGTCTCGGCCATGAAGAGGCGGCCGTAGTAGAGGCGTTCGGAAATGAAGGCGTCGTTGATGCGGCCGGAGCGGTAGAGGTCGTCCCAATCCTGGCCATCGGGCAGGCGGATGACCGTGGCCAGCTCGCCCAGCTCCTTGAGCCGCTTGTGGTGCTTGCGCGACCAGTCGCCCCCGGCCTTGTCCGAATCCAGGGCCACGACCCACCGGATGTTCTCGCCCTTGTGCTCCTGGATGAAAGCTTCCGGGATGTGGTTGCAGGAGAAGGCCGCGGCGACCTTGAACCCGCAGAGGTAGAGGGCGATGGCGTGGAAGATGCCCTCCACGATGAAGCAGCGGTCGCCGCGCTCGAGCTTCTGGCCCGGGGGCGTCCAGACGTCTCCCTGGAACAGCGTCCCGTCGTCCTTGCGCCTGCCGCCGAAGTGGGCCTTCTGCCCGTCCTTCTTGGTGCGGCCTATGAGCCGCTCCCACCAGCGGGTGCGCTCGGGGTCGAGGTAGAAGCGGACCGAGGGGATGTGCTCCGTGGTGCCGGGAACCGGGTAGGCCGCCTGTTCGTACCAGCCGCGCAGGCGCGAAATGTCGAACCCGCGGTCGAGCCCGAGATAGGCGTCGGCCGTGGCGTTGCGGTTTTCCTCGGTGGGCGGGAAGCGGTTGGCGAAGTCGGCGAAGAGGGATGGAAGAGCGGAGCGCACGGGCTCCTCGAACGAGCATTTGTTGAGGCGCTCGCAGCGGAGCACCCAGGGGTGGGCCGTGCCCACGTACAGGGTCTTCTTGCCGCAGCCCGGGCACTTCCCCGCGCGCAGGTACTCGCCCTTTCGCTGGAAGCCGTAGGACGGCTCGGCCAGCAGGGCGCGGACGACTTCTTCCGGGGAAATGTCGTTACGCAGCATCGTTGCGTCCCCCCTTGCCATCGTTCGCCGGGCAGTCCGCGCACAGGGATCTGTACACCCACCGCATAGTGCCCCGGCTGCTCCTGAGACGCGGGCAGGGCCGCAGGTGCGGGAACGCTGCCGCCAAGGCCTTGAGCGCGGCCACCGAGCAGGCGCCAGCCTCCTCCGGCGTCCTTGGACAGCACGGGCTAGGCATGGGCGCGCTCCATGGTGCGCAGGTCGCCGAGCAGGGCCATGCCGCGCTCGAGGACGTCCGATATCTCCTTGATGAGTCGGCGCAATTCGCTGGGCTCGAGGATGTCGTCGGCCACCGCGGAGCGCGCTTCGTCGGCCACGTCCCCGACTTCGGCGAAAATGTCGTTCACGCGCCGCAGGAGCATGTTGCAATCCACGTCCTGGTGGTTCTCGTCTATGCCGTAGAAGGTGGCACGCGCGAGCAGCCAGTGAACGATGGTGAGGTTGCCGACGGCAGCGCAGAAGCTCGGAAGATCGGGGTAGCTCGGGAAGAACTTTTCCGCGGAGAACACCCGTCTGGTCATGGATTCAGACCAGCCAAGGCGGGAGGCTATCTGCGGCAGGGTGAGGCCGCTTTGTTCCACGGCCAGCTTGAAGGCGTCACAGGCGTCGAGATGGTGCAGTGGGCGCGAGTCGTGCTCGGTCATAATGTCGTTCCCTCCTCAGTGGACACACAAGTGGACGGAAAATGCCCTAGCAGGTACGGTCTTCGGTAGCCTCGGGAGCCCTGTTCGCGGCGTCCCACGCTCGGCGAACCTGCTCCGGAGTGACGGCGCCGGAGCGGAGAAGCTCACGGACGAGCAGGCGCAAGGACAGCAGCTTACCGGCGAGGATGAGCACGCGCCGGGTAGGGGGTTTCATGTCGCCGCGTCGGTTGCGGCGGAGGTTCCTGGTGTCCAGGCCAGTGGCCCGGGCGACCTGGCTGTAGGAGCCGTAGAACCTGGCCAGTCGGTGGAGGTGGAGTGATGTTGCGTTCTTCATGTGGCGAAGCTAGGGCGAAACGCCCTAGCAAGTCAAGGGCGTTTCGCCAGATTTCGCTAGGGCAAAATATCCTGTACCCAGAAGGGATGAAAAACGACGATCAATTCGAGCGCGTGTTTGTGGCCCTGGTCGCGGAGCGTGTGGAGGATATGGGCATGTCGCATGCCGAGTTCGGCAGGCGCGTGTTCGGGGGCGGAGACTCCGGCGTGCGGCTCTGGCGTAGTGTTCGTGACGTGGACGGGCGCGGCCGGAGGCTGACCATCGGAGAGGCTTACCGCATGGCCGAGGCGCTCGGCACGGACTTCCCTAGCTTGGTTTGGAACCTCTGCCAGTCTGCCCGCAACAGGGGGATGCTGCCCCAGGATAAGAGCGAACAGCGTAATGGCAATTAGGGCATACTGCCCTACATTGTCATCGTGTCATAGGGCGAATCGCCCCAGAATGGCCTCCGCAAGGAGGTCTATTGCGTGATGTCCAACCTAGTGAACTGCCAAAAAATAAACTAAGATTTCCCAATATATTAGGTGCTGGTCTGCTGGCGGTGCGTGTGCCGTCACCTTGCAGGCCCTTGCATGGCCTTGCACTCCTCGCAATCCATCCTCTCTCGCGTCTTCCTTTGCCTGCCGTGCCTGCCGCCGCCCTTTGCACCCCCTCGACCATTGCGCGTTTCCGCTCGAAAAACGGCGAAGGTTTGGGGCGGAGGAGTGATTTTTTTCCGGGGGGCGGGCGCTTTTGCGTGCGGGAAGGCGGGGGGGCGAGCGAGGCGAGAGGAGGTCGCGGATAGCGCGGCTGGGGCGGGGAACAGGGAAAGGGCTGGCGATTTTTCGCCAGCCCTGGGGGCGTGGCCACGGACTTTTGCCGTGCCACGATGTGCAAGGGAGGCTAGGCGGCCATGACCTTCTGCAGGCGGTCAGCCGCGAGGGCGGTGTACTCCTGGGAGAGCTCAATGCCGATGTAGCGGCGCCCGGTAGAAAGGCAGGCTTCTCCCGTGCTGCCGCTGCCCGCGAACGGGTCGAGCACGACACCGCCCGGCTTCGTCGCCTCGAGGAGATCCACGAGCAGGGGCACGGGCTTCTCGGTCAGGTGGATCTTCCGGGCCGCGTTGACGTTGTGCCGGTAGACGCCGGGCAGGCACCGGCGGCTGAAAGTCCCGGGCTTGCCCTTGCTGGCCGTGACGACGAACTCCGCGTCGCGCTTGAAGTCGCCCAGGACGGGACGGGCGCTCGGCTTGTGCCAGACGACCAGGCCCCGCCACATCCAGCCCGCGGCCTGCACGGCATCGGTCATGGCCGGAAGCTGCCGCCAGTCGGTGAAGACCATGAGCCGCGCCCCGGGCACGGCGACGCGCCAGCACTCGGCCAGCCAAAGCGAAGCCCACAGGGTGAAACTCCGCTGGTCGCGGTTGTCGCCGATCATGGCCGGATAGCTGCGCTTGGTCCTGGTCTGCTGGTACTTCTTCGCCGGGTCGGCCTGGCGCGCGCCCATGGTCATGCCGCCGCTCGAGTAGGGCGGGTCGGTGAGGACGGTGTCTACCGAGCAGTCGGGAAGGGTGCGCAGGATGGCGAGGGAATCGCCGTGGTGCAGGGTCGCGCGGTCAGTGTCGAGAATGGGCATGAGATCCTCCAGCAAGAGGCTCGCGGCCTTCCTGTCTGGGGCTCATGGCCCTCACGTGATTGTCCGCCCGGCAGCGCGGGCAGCGAATGTGCAGGGTTATGACCTCGCCGCGCGCCAGGAGCTTGCCGCAGTGGCCGCAGCGGATCTCGCGTTCGTCCGTCATCCCCATTATCCCGTGATGCCGCCGATGTTGTTTCGATGGGCGCCGAGGCTGGCGGCGTGCGAAGAGACGGCCCCGCCCTGGTCGATGACCTCCGTGAGCGGGTGGGTGTGCGTGGCCAAGACCTGCAACGCCGCGCGGATCTCGTCGAGGCAGGCGAGCAGCTCGGCGAAGAGGCTCAGGCCTCCGCCGTTGTCCGACAGGAAGGTGATCGTGCCTGCGGCGCTCAGGAGGATGTTCTCGGCCCGGAGGGTCTTGCTTCCCCCGGCTGTCTCGGTGCTGTCGCCCGAGACGGCGAGGACCTGGTCGGCTCCGATTTCCTCCGAGCGCGCGCCGCCAACATGCGTGGTCTGGCCGCCCTGGACCGTTTCCGTCCGGCTTCCGGCCACGTCTATGGCCCGGTTGCCTTTGACCGTGCTCGCGTGGTCGCCGCCTACAGTCTCCGTGGCCGCGCCCGCCGTGGAGTGGCTGGAATTGCCCCCGGCCGTGAGATGAAGGTCGCCGAGTGTCCCCAGGTCGGCCCGCACCCCGGCCAGCATGGCCAGGACGGTTCCGACCTCGAGCGTGCGCATGCCCTCGACTTCGACGGTCGAGTGCTCGGAGATCCGCCGCACCTCCCGCGCGACCTCGGTCGTGGCCTCCACGGCCTTGACCAGGCGGGTGATGGAATCGTCCGTAATGGCCGCGTCCGTGCTTCTGGTCCAGTTTCCTTCGGCGTCTGCCCGCTGGAACACGGTCGGCGACTGCTGCGCCAGCCACTCCCCGGGCGCGATCTCCGGCAGCGAGACGCCCATGGGGTAGATCTGCCGGATGATGGGATGGTCGGGCCGCCCGTAGGCGAAGCCGACCACGGCCAGCGCGCCTGGCTCGGGGAAGGAGTAGGTGCCGCGCTCCTGCCCTGCTCCGGCAGGAACAGGCAGGGGCACGGCCGTGTAGGTCGGGAAGGCCTCGTCCGGCTCGAGGTCTGGCGTGAGGATCTGGATGTCCACCGCGTAGCGCGGGCGGAATCGCTCGCACGTCGCCCCCTCGCCGGGCTGATCGGCCACGGCCGTGACGCGCGCATAGCGGTCCAGGTGCAGGCCGCCGGAAAGCTCGGGGAAGGCGCGGAGAACCGCGGCCCTTATTGCGTCTTGCACACGACCTCCATTTGGTGGCCCGACATGCGGACCGAGGCGACGCGCTCGCCGTTCAGGAGCACGCCGGGGCGCAGCCCGGGAATGGCGGCGATGCTCCTGGACGTTGCCGTCGCCTTGGCGAAATAGGTCGCCGGAATGGTGACGCCCGCCTTCGCCCAGCGCGAGTCGCCCCAGGAGCCGACGAAGACTTGCCCGTCCCCCTGCGCCTGCCACAGGTAGTCCGTGATGCCGAAGACATCGCCCAGGGTGGCCATGCCGTGGAACCCGGAGCCCAGGCCGTAGAATGCCGGGACCTTGGTCGAGGCGTAGGCCTTGTCCGGCACGATGAAGGAGAGGCCCGTTGCGTCCGCGTAGGCCGCCACCACGTCGCGCAGTGTCGGGTGGCGCAGGGCCAGAGGAATGGATGCGTCGAGCCGGGCCGTGACCTCGCGGCAGAAGAGGCGTTGCTGCGAGGCGTCCACCGGCGTGCACCGCTCCACATCCCCGGAGAAGAAGAGCGTCATGGCGTCGTCGAAGTTCCACCCCAGGGCGAAGGTGACGGGGCCGGAAAGCGCCTGGGTAGCGCGCACCTGAAACACGGCGCGCCCTGGGCGGTCTATGTCCAGGCGGATGTCCTCTGCCGCCAGGGGGACGTCCTCGCCGGACACGAGCAGGCGCTTGATGAGCCTCACTGCTGCGTTTCCTCGAAGTCGCCGATGGCGGCATTCTGCGACTTGAGCCATTTCTCGAAGGGCGAAAGATCCTCAGTGCTCGAGGCGTCTGCCGAGGACGGGGTCACGCTCTGCCCGGCGTTCTGCTGGGTGGTGGTCGGTTTCGGCGTCTCCCTGGCCTCGGCCCGTTCCGGCACGGAAATGTGCTCGGCCAGGGTGAAGGAGACGAGCCAGCAGCGCTTGCCCTCCTGCTCGTCCGCCTTGAAGTCGCCGGAAAAGTAGCCCTGGCGCATTCCCGCCGCGTTGGCCGTGCGGTTGGTGACGGTGTAGACCGTGTTGCTGCCGCCGCTCCTCGCCTCGGCCACGCGGGTGAGGTCGCGCAGGTCGCTTTCGTCGATGAAGCGGATGAAGATCTTGCACTCGAGCTGCTTGCCCTTGGTGCCCTTTCCTGCCTTGGCGGCGGCAGACGTGTCGCCGCTCGCGTCCTCGTCCTTGAACTTGAGGCCGAGGGACACCTGCAGGCCGTAGCCGGGAACGGTGAAGTCGTTGAGACGCAGGAAGCTCACAGGCCCTCCAAAAGGTTCTGCAGCCCGAAGGCCTCCTTGTAATAGGCGACCTGGGCCACTGTGCCGTACCAGCAGACCGCGGCGCAGCATTTGCTCGCGGCGTCCAGGGGCGGCGCGACCGAGGCGAGCAGGCGGGCTATGGGCACCGCGAGCCCCTCCAGGTAGACGCCGAACCAGCAGGGATCGGCCCCGGACATGCCGCGCTCGAGCGCGGCGAGATCCTCCTGGTGTCCGGCCATGGCCGCGGCGCGCTTGGCGGCGAAGGCCGCCAAGCGCGCCGCGGGAGGCGTCTGCGCCGCCGCGCCGCCTTCTGCCATAGCGAGCTGCGCGCCCATGGCGCGCGACGTGGCCAGCCCCGTGGCGCCCTTCTGCGGGGAGGCCTTGCCCCACGCCGGATAGCCTGGGGCCTCAGGTATGGTGAATTTCTGCGTCTCCAGGCCGGAAAGGGCGCGCGCCCTGCGCCCGGCCTGCTGCAATTCCGTGATGGGCATCACGCGGCCGAAGGCGTCGAGGGAGTCGGCCAGCCTGCCGGGCTCCGGCGCCGCGATGAGCAGCAGCACGAGGGCCGTGTCCGTGGTCGGCAGGCCGTTTTTGTCCTGCGCGAGGCTGCCCAGGCTCGTGGCCACGGCGGACACGGCCGCCTGCGGCGTAAGGTAGGCCTGGTCCCCTTTCCGTTGTCCTATCCCGTGCTGGTAGGGGGTGACCGCAATGTAGCGCGCGGAATCCGCGAACATGCCGGAGGTCTTCCCCCGCATGTCGGCAACGGCCTGCCCGCTTTCCGGGTCAGGCTGCGAGTCTGGAAGCCCAAGCCCACCGAGCCCGGCGGAGCCGGAGGCCATGGACGCGCCGATGTCGGCGAGCGGACCTGCCAGGCCCTGGCCGATGGTGGCCACGGCCGGAGGTGGCGTGAAGGAGACCGGCGACCACATGCTACACGCCCCACACCTTGAAGGAGCGCCTGGCACGGGCTTCGGCTGCGTGGCGCAGTCGGTCCTCCGGCCAGTCGGCGCCGGGCTGGTCCGGCTGGCCGTGGATCTCGACGAGACGCTGGTAGTGGATCTCCACCAGGTCCTCGATACTCATGCCGACGCTCACGCACGCCCCCAATGCGAGGCTCCGAACAGGCGCACGGCCAGCCAGTAGGCCCAGGCGCGAACAGGATAGCCGCGCTGAATCATGCAGTCCCGCAGCAGGCGGTCGGCCCAGGCGCGCCACTCGGCCGGGCCGCCCTGGGTGTAGGCGAGGTCGTGCGCGTCGCAGCATCCCTCCCACGGCGGCATGTGGCCGGAGAGCCGGACCCACAGGGCGGTGATCTCCCCCGCCCCGCCGCAGCCGTTGCAGCCGGGGGGCAGCATCACGCGCCCTCCGGCAGGGTGTAGGAAACCACGATGGCCGCGACGGCCGCGCGGGCCTCGTCCTCGTCCGTGATGTCTTCGGTGGCGTCGAGCCGGTCCTGATACGCCAGGCGCTGGCCGATGACGGTTCCGGAGACGACTTCCCAGGCCGCCTTGTTGGCGATGATGCGCTGCGCCAGCTCGACCGGGTCCATGCCTCGATTCGAGGCGATGGCCCGCACCATGGGAGCTGCGGCATCGGGGTCGGCGACCAGGGCATCGGCCTGGGCGGCCTGCTGGTCCCAGGTGGCGATTTCTGTCTCGCAGTACTCCCGCTTGAGGGGAGCGAGGATGGCCTCGGCCTGGTCGCGGATCTCGCTCTGCTTGGCCGCGCGGATCTCGTCGAGGGGAACGAGCGGAGCTTCGTCGCTCCAGTCCTGCGGCAACGCCCCCAGTTCGGTGATGGTGTACGGCTCGCCGTTGATAAAGCCCGCCGCGCCTCGGTGGTCTTCCACCTGCCTCCACGCGTCTCCGGCGGCGTTCAGCACGCTGGCATACCCGGCCTGCGGAGCGGGCGGGGCCATGGTGGACGCAGCGGACGGCAGGGCGACCCACGGCGCGGGCGGCGTCCACTCCTCGGAGCGCATATACTCTCTGGTCTTGGAATCAATGATGTAGATCAGCATGAAGACCTCCTAGACGTAGATGAGGTACATCGTCGCGCAGTTGCGGGGGCGGGTCTCCGACCCTCCGGTCGCGCTGGAATCGACAAAGATGCCGTAAGAGCCAGAGACATTGCCGCCCGCCGCGCTGCCACCTGCCGCCGGTACGCGGACAGAGTGGGTATGCGATTTCAGATCATCCGCCTGGGCGCTACCGAGCACTCGGCCGGAGTCCACGCCTCGCCCGTGATCCCATCCGCGCGGGAATTGGCCTCGCCTGTCCTGCAGCCGGATGTATCCGCCAGCCGGGTCGCGAGTGCCTCCCGATGTGCAGCGGTACCAGGCCGGACACGTGGAGTTGGCCTCCTGGCCGGGCCATTTCCGCAGAAGGCGCGGAAACATGTTCAGGTCCACAACATCGCCGTTGAGTTCGAGGCCGAGGGGCAGGCCGTCGGAGAGTGTGGGAATCGCCTCCGCCTCCCACTCGACGATGGAGCCGCCGAGCATGTCACGCATGCTCTTGGTCGTGTCCATGGCTGCCAGCGCGGCCGCAAGCTGTTCCTGTGTCACCGCCCCGACCTGTTCGGCAGAGAGCGCGATGGTCTTCGGTCGGAGGTCAGTCACCGTGCCGTCTTCGGCCACGGAGGCCACCTGGACGCAGGAGTGCGGGGTGTTGAAGGGCGCGTCCTCGGTGTAGTCGGGCACGTCCGCGCCGGGCGCGACGAAGACGGGCGTGGCCGTGGCCACGACGTCGGAGCCCTGGGGCTCCATGCACACGTCCAGCCAGACGTCGCAGGGAAGCTGCGGGGGCACCACGGGCAGCAGGGCGGGCAGGGCCGCGCGGATGCCCTCCACATAGCCGTGCCCGGCCTGGAAGCTGTAGTTGCCCGCGTCGTTCACCAGCAGCCAGCCGTCGTCGGGGAACGCGGCGCGCCCGTAAATATCCCTGTTGGAGAGGCGTTCGCGCTCGTCGATCCCCTTGAGGCGCACGGTGAAGTCGATCTGCCAGGTGGCGGCCTCGACGGTGATGCCGGTGAGGTCGGCAGCTCCGGAGAACTGGAGCATGAAGTTTCGGCTGAGGTTGTTGCCCGCCTGCCCGGTCGCCTGGTCCGTGCGCCGTTTCGAGAGGGTCGGTAGCCAGGCCGCGGCCACGAGGGTGTCGTGCTCGCTGCAATAGAGCCCCTGCCAGTTGAAGTCGAAGTCGCCCACGTCGGAGCCGAGCAGGGCGGAGTAGACCACCATGTTCGGGCTCACGAAGGCCTTGAACTCCGGCGGGATGTCGTAGCTGAAGACGACGTCCGCCTGCGGCAGCGGCTGGGAGCGGTCGACGGCCTGCGTGGGGTCCAGTCCCTGGACGTCGGCGAAGATGATCTTGTCGATGACGAGCGGGGTGCCCTCGGCTTGCAGGCGCGCTATGAGCGCCTCCCCGGCATAGGTGATGCTGCTGCTCATGCGCGAGCCTCCACGGTGCTGTACTGGTTGTCGAAGGTCCCGAGCCGCGCGCGTACCGCCAGGGGCGGCACGGACGCGCAGACCGTCGAGTGGTCGAGGTCGAACGTCCCGTGCCCGCAGGTAGCGGTCGCGGTGATTCGGGAGACGAGGTGGTAGCGGCGGCAGGTACGGCCGTAGTCCTTGACGATGATCTCGACCAGGCCCTGGCAGGCGGCCAGGCGCTCGTCGTCGAGCACGATGCCGATGATGTCCCAATCCTGCCCGGCGATGCGCTCCTGGAGCTCCACGTCGCCGACCTCGAGCCGCTGGAAGATCCGCGCCCAGCCGTTCACGCTCCCGGCGTCGCGGGCGTTGGCGTAGGCATAGGCCACGCGCAGACGGTAGGAGCGCTCGGGCTCGCCCTTGTAGGCGCTTATCCCGCGCTGCCACGCCAGCAGGTCCAGGATGGACGCGGAGCAGGAGAGCGGGTCGAGCTGCTTGGCGGGCAGGGCCGCAGCCTCGCCGAGCCTGGCGAACCACTCCTTTGCGGCTGCGGCGAGCTTGTCGGCCTCGGCCCCCGCCATCCAGAAGGGCAGAGACGGGGCGTCCAGTTCCGGCGCGTCGCTCATGCCTCGACCCCGAGCGATACGGTCAGGACGTCCAGTTGGGGCAGCTCGAGCAGGGCGACGATGTCCTCGCGGTCGAAGACCACGGAGCGCAGGTCGGGCAGACCGGCGTGCAGCTCCTCGGACAGACGGCTGAAGGAGAAGCGGGAGTACGGGAGAACCTTGGTCACGGTGTAGTCCGTGTTCTCGCGGAATGCACAGCGCACGCGGTTCTCGACCTCCAGCCGCAGAGCCTCCGCGCGCTCCTGGCTCGCGGAAATCACGGGGTAGACCGTGACCCCGAGCGTCACCGGCAGGGGCGCAATGGGCATGCAGAGCATGTCGTCGCCATGGCCGTGGTTTCCGGAATCGCGGATGAAGTCGTTGATGGAGTCGATGAGCGCCTGGGGCGGGATGCCGCTCTCCACCATGACATGGCAGTTGGCCGTGCCGGGGCCGCGCGGGCCGTCCTTCTCGAAGAAGAGGTAGTCGATGCGCAGGGGGAAATTCTCGACGATGAGCGCCTTGTAGGCGGCGTCCTGGTGGTACTGCCCCACGGCCGCGAACTGGTTCCGGCACCGCAGGCGCAAGGCCTCGTCGTCCTCCTCGTCCGTCCCGGCCTGGGTCAGCCAGTCGGCGGAGTTGGCCACGGTCGTGACGCCGGGCACCGGCTTGGGGAGGATGGAGTAGTAGCCCGGCCCAAGGTTGTAGGCCGTTCCCGGCTTCTCCGCCTGCACGGCCACGTCCAGGCTCGTCTGGCCTTCGGGAATAACGGCCTCCGCCGTCGTCAGCACCCTGTAGGTCATCCCGGCCAGGTCCGGGGATTCAACCGCCGTGGCCGCCGGAATGACCAGCTCGCCCACAGCAGAAGCCCGGGTGAACGTCACGGTGCCCTCGGCCGAAGTTGCCGCCTTGCGCGTCACGTCCACGCCCCAGGCGTAGATGTCGAGCCACGTCCCCGAGGCGTAGCGCAGGAAGACGTTGGGCAGGGCGTGCTGCACGAGCAGGGAGACCAGCCACTGCGCCGGAGCCGTGACGATGGCGGAAATGAGTCGCCAGAACGGGGACCAGGCGCTGTTGTTGGTGATCTGGCTGCCCTGGGCGGTGTTGATCGCGTCCCAGGCCTGCTGCATTTCGTCCTGTGTCACCGGCATGCCCGCCTCGCGGAGCATCCCGGTGAAAAGCTCGTTGGCGCTCGTGTCGGCCATCACGCCTCCAGTTGCAGCCCTATGCTGCCGTATTTCACCGTTTGCGCGGTGAGCCAGTATTCGCCGGGCGAAGATTCCTCGACGCGCGTCGTGCCGGGCACGATGCGCTCGTCGTCGTCAACGGCGATGGTGATCTTGACGATGTTGGTCGCTCGCTTGCGGGCGTCGCGGTTGGCGATGATCTCCACCAGCAGGCCGGATTCCCGGATCATGTGCGAGATGTCCTGGGCGATGGAGGCGCGGCCGTCGAGCATGGTGGGGTTGCCCCCCGCGTCCAGGGTCAGGTCGTCGTCGGTGATGCGCAGGTCGATGTAGTCGGCCATTATCCGGCTCCCAGGGCGGCCCACTCGTCCAGCTCGGCCGGAGTCATGGGGGTCTGGCTGTTTATGTGCACCTGCCCGATGGTGGTCTGCTTCGCGCTGTTGCGGTTCACGGTGTTGGCGTAGGACCGCATGAGCCCTCCGGCGGGTACGGCCGCCGTGCGCGGTGCCTCGAGCATGGGGGAAGACGACTGCTGAGCGGGGGCTTCGACCGCGGCGGCAACGGTGCTCGTGGTCTTCGTGATGCTGGCGTTGACCGCGGCGTCCGCGCCGAACTTCGATTTCAGCCAGTCCCAGGCGCCCCCCAGGGCCTTGATGGGTGCGAGCAGGGCCTCGATGGTGGCCATGATGGCCTGTCCCCACGACGTGTCCAGGAACGCCGCCTTCAGGTCGTCCCACCAGTAGATGAGCGCCCCCACGGCCGCGATCAGGGCGATGATGCCGACCACGACCCAGGTCGTAGGGTTGGCCCACAGGGCTCCGTTGAGCAGCCACTGCGCCGCAGTCTGCATGCCCGTGACCTTCGTCAGGAAGCCGATGGCCGCGCCCACGATGCGCAGCGGGCCGCCTATGCCGAGCAGGGCCAGCTTGCTCACGGCCGTGGCCGCGGCGAGCACGCCCATGGCGGCGGCCAGGGACATGGCGGCGATGGCGCCGTAGCCTATCCACCTGGCCACGTTGGGCGCTATGTTTATCCAGCGGTTGAGGGTCTTCAGCACGTCGAGGAATTTGCGGCCGACCATGGCCAGGGGCGGCAGCAGCTTCTGCCCGAAGGACGCGGACACGGTGGAAAGCGCCCCCCCGAGCTGCGCCCATATGTCGGTCATGCGCGCGGCCATCTGCCGGGCCTTGTTCATGCCCTGGACCTGTCCGAGGGCGTCTATGGACGATGCCAGTCCGCCCGTGTCGGCCATGAGCTGCTTGATGAGCGAAACGGCCTCGTCGGAGCCGAAGGCCTTCTTGAGCACGTCGCCCTCGGCGACGCTGAACGTGTCGCCGAACCTGGCCTTGAGCTTGCCCAGGATCTCGACCATGCCGAGCATGTTGCCCTGGCTGTCCGTGAACTGCATGCCGAGGGTCTTCTGCGCGTTACCCACGCCAGCGAGGAACGCCTTGTACTTGGTGCCCGCCTCGCTGCCGCTCATGGTGCTCTGCAGCGTGCCCAGGACGGCCATCTGTTCCGACGCCGCGATGCCCGCGGACGTGGCGTTCGCCCCCACGGCCGTGAAGGCCGCGCTCAGCTCCGTGCCCGTGGTCTTGAACATCTGCACGGCCGTGGCGGTCTGCCCGGCGAGCTGCTCAACCCAGGTGGCCTTGCCCATGCGCTCGGCCTGGTTCTTGAAAATGCCGTACATGGTGCCCATGTAGGAGGTGATCGTGCCCACGTCGGCCTTGGTGGCCTTGGCCAGGGTGCCGCCGGCCGCCGTGAACGTGGCCAGCTCCTTGCCGGAGAGGCCGGAAATGGCGGACTGGATGTCGTAGGAGGAGCTGACCACCTGCGCGGCCGTGCCGCCGTACTCCATGGCGAAATTCTCGGCGGCGGACTGGAGGTCGGCCAGGGCCTCCTTGCCCACGTCCAGGCTGCCCACCTCTCCCAGGGCGCGGTTCAGGTCTATGGCCGGGCTCACCATCCCCTCGATGGACGAGCCCAGGCCCTTCGCCCCCAGCCAGCCGGTGCCGATCTTGAGCATCTGGTTGTGCACCGTGTTCGCCATGCCGGAGAGGGATTTGCGCAGGGCGCCTACTTTTTTCGACGCCTCGTCGCGCATCCCGATGGCAAATTCGAGCCGTTCGAGCCTGCTGGCCATGTCCTATCCCCTGAACGCCTTGGCGATGCCGTTGGCCACGGCGACCGCCATCTTCTCCCAGTGGTCCTTTTCCAGGAACAGCGCCTCTGCCATGCTTTCGGAGTCCACCGCGCGGGACGGGAACCACCTGCGAGAGAGCGCCGCGTATTGCCCCACGGCGCTTTCCCCGATGGCTGCCGCCCGCGCCTCTATTCCCCCAGCTCGATCTCGAGGTCGGGGGTGAACTCCTCGAGCAGCTTGGCCGCGATCTGCACGCCAGCGCCGGGCAGCTCCAGGATGGCCTTGATGTCATCACGGCTTTCGGCGCAGACCGTGCGCATGAGGAAGTTGCGCGCCGGGCCGGTCTTGTTGGTCGGCTGGAGGGCGTTCAGATAGGCGTCGTAGGTCGGCGTATCCACGTCGAAGGCGACGTCTTTGCCGTTGATCTTCAGGGTGATTCGCTTCTTCATCGTCCTTCTCCTTGAGGTTTCGGGGCTACGGTCTGCGCGCCCCGCCGAAAATGACCGCGCACAGGTCAGCGATGCGGCCCTGCATGGCGTCCAGGATGCTGCCGCCCGAGTAGGCGGAGACGCTCGCGCAGGCGACCTTGACCGTCTCGGGTATTCCCGTGAGGTCCTGCAGCAGCATGTGCGTCACGACGCCGGAGAACAGGGCCACGAGGCAGGAGCAGGCCCATACCCACATGGACCGTTCCCGGCACTTCGCCGCGCGGGCCATGCCGCCGAGCACGGAAAGCATGATGGTCAGCCACATGCTGCCCACCCATTCACGCGCGCTTTCAATCATCTGCCTGTCCCCATGTCCTTCTTCTCCTGCGTGCCGTCGCCGTCCGCCCAGGACCGGAGCGCGGCCTTGTCAGCGTTGCAGGCGTCCAGGGCGGCGGCGAGGTCCAGGGCGTATTCGACCAGGTCGGCGTTCGTCCTACCGGTCCAGCGGGGCCGCGCCGTCTCGCGGAGCAGCTCCGGCGGCGGCGTCAGGCGCTCCACCACCGGCACCGTCACCACCGTCTGCCTGCCGGAGCACGCGGCGCACAGCAGCAGGCACAGGCTCAAGAGCCCAAGGGCGAGTCTCCGGGTCATTGCGGGTAGCCTCCTTCAAGGACGTCTGTTCGCTGCGCCGCCGCGTCGAGATCCGCGCGACCTGTTCGTCGCGCTTGGCGATGGCCGCGTCGCGCGCCGCGACTTCGGCATGCAGCGCGGCGATGGCCGCGTCCTTGGTCTTGCCCGCGGCCTTGAGCACGGCGACGTCCACTTCCGCCGCCGTCAGGTCCGCCCGCAGGCCCTTGATGGTGTGGCCCTGCCACCAGCAGGCGGCGGCCAGGGCGAGGATGATGAGGCCTGTCCCCGCCAGCCCCCAGGTGGTGAGGTTGCCCATTACGCCAGCCCCAGGGCCATGTCGGAGGCCTTGTCGTAGGTGGCGTCGGAGTAGTGGGCGTCCCAGCCGCTGCCGCATTCGTGGGCCACGATGGCCCGCATGAGCTGCGGCAGGTTGGCGGCCACGTCGACGGGCTCGTCCGGGGAGACGCCCATGCGTTCGGCCACGTGGGCGATGTATCCGGCCGTGTCGTTCTCGCAGGCGGGCGCGTAGCGGGTCAGGATGCCGCGCACGGTGTTGAGGCCGTAGTCGCGCTCGTACCGGAGCAGGATCTTGCCCAGGGCGCGCAGGCCGTCCTCCGGCGTGTCGAACGTCTCGAAGGCGGTATCCTCGCCCTCGACCTCGCCGCGCCAGTCGGCGGCGCTCTTGCGGATGTTCCCGGGGTTGTTGTTGCGGATGCCGCGCGGGGTGTTCATGCGTCTTCCTCATGCTTCGTCTGGCAGTTGATGCACAGGCGCACGCCGGGCACGGCCTCGCGCCTGGCAAGGGGGATTTTCCCGCCGCACTCCTCGCAGGTCTCGCGGCTCGGGCCGCTGGGGCGCGCGGCGCGCATCCTGGCCAGGGATTCTTCCCGGTGGATGTATTCGCGCTCCCCGGCGATGTCGGCGGCGTCCATGGGCTACTCGCTCCCGGTCAGGCTGCTCGAGCTGCTGCTCGTATTGTCGAGCAGGCCCGCGATGTCGGCGGAGGAGAGGTAGGGAACGCCGTTGATGTGGACGAAGTCCGGGGACGTCACCATGAATTTGACCTTGGAGACGTGCTTCTCCCCGCCCTTCTTGTCGATGTCGAGGAGCGATTCGACCTTCAGCTTGCAGCCGAAGGCCTCGACCTTCAGCTCTTCGCTGGCCCCGGTCTTGGCGTAGAAGAGGATGTCGAACTCCGGGAGCTGGCGGAAGCTGCCCGCGGCCTTGGCCGCGTCGGAAAGCAGGCCGATGCCGAGGGCGTCAAGCTCCAGCTCGCCGTCGGCCTTGACGTCGCCGTCCACCCAGCCGTTGGGCACGCCGTTGTCCTGCGCCACCTCGGTGGAATCCTCGATGGTCAGGCTGCATTTGTTCACATGGACGGCGAGGTCGCCGACCTGGACGTCGAAGTTTTTTCCGGAAATGCGCTGCATGGTTCACCTACCCGTAGTTCGTAAGATCGAGGAGAATGTTGCAGGTAATGGTCTTGGGGCAGTTGTAGGGCCTGACCGCGATGTAGATCTCCACCTGGTATTTGGTGGGCCAGGAGATGACGATGTCGCCGTCCTTGGGCGGCTCCACCTCGCCGGGGAAGATCTCGCCGAGGATCTTGCGGCTCTTGGACATCTCGCGCAGGGGCCGCATGAAGTAGGTCTGCGCGGCGGCCGTGCTGGCCGGGGTGTTGTTGATGCGGCGGTCGGCCACCCTGGCCACGGCCAGGGGGTAGATGCGGCGCATGACCTTCTGCACGGTGCGCAGGTTCTCGATGACCTCGAAGTCGCCGCCGGGCACGTCGAGCACGTTGCCGTCGCCCCAGTACATACCGGGGTAGTCCGGGTACCACTGCGGCACGGAGAAGCGGGCCTTGTCCAGGGCGTCGAGCACGGACATGTCCAGGACGCGGCCGGAGGAATCGACCGGGCGCGTGGTCCACTCGCCCACCAGGGCGCCGGTGGCCACGCGCATGGGCGAATCGGCCACGGTCACGGAGCTGTTGGCCAGGCGTCCGGCGTAGGTGCCGATCTCCGGCCCCCACACCGTGGCCACGGGGCTGACCTGGTCGGCGGCCACGTTCAGGGTCAGGGGCCGCACGGCGTCCAGGAACTGCTCCCAGGTCTCCGTGGGCAGCGGTGCGCGGCTCCGGGCGATGAAGAACAGCGGGCGCATGTAGCGGGCCATGATGCTTTCGGCCTTGGCCTGCATGTCCTCGATCTCCTCGACCGCGGTCACGGGGTCCACGATGACGACGGCTTCCACCGAGGTGCGCTCCATGGCGAAGTCCACGGCATCGGCCCAGGCGGCTCCCTCGGCCAGGGGGATGACGCAGCCGTTCCAGTTCTGCCCGGCGTTGAGGCGCGCGGCCGAGATGTTGGCTTTCAGGTCCGAGTCGTCGGCGCCGAGGACGCCGTCCAGGTCCGTCTCGCTGTTCATGGTCACGAGCGCGCCCTCGTTCACCCCGGCCCCGCGCCCGATGAACAGGAAGTAGCCCTCGACCGCGGGCAGAGCCCCCTGGACGAGGTTCAAATTGTTGATCTGTACCTTTCCGAGCATGTGGGTCTCTCCTACCTGGGCACGCTGCCCAGCACGGTTTTAGCGAGGCGCTCGCACATCTTGTCGGCCTCTGCCGAGGTGACGCCGAGGAAGGTTCTGGCCGGAACGGTGTCGCGCCAGGACTGCTTTCCCTGCGCCTTCTGGGTGCGCATGAGTCGCAGGACGATACCGGCATGGCCGAGGGTGAAATGCTTCTCCAGCCAGGTGACGGTGACGCGCTTGGGGCGTCTGCCGCCGCCCTTCATGGGCACCATGAGGCGGTAGCCCTCTCGGACGAGGGCCTGGGCCTGCCTGCGGGTGCACGGCTTGTCGTAGTTGGGGCGGCCGTAGACCTTCTCCGCCTTCTCCGGGGTCCAGTCCTCGCCCACGCCACGCTGGTGGCGGAAGGCGATCTTCGCGGTGAACCCCGACTTCCAGGTCACGAGGGCGCCGCCAGCCTCGGAGCGGGAGACGACTTCCATGCCCTTCGCCAATCCTGCCAGCATGGCGCGGTCGGCCCGCGCCTGCTTGCGCGGGGAGAAGGGGCCTCCATCCACCGTCTCCTGGCGGCGGATGTTGCGGCGCGCTTGGGTGCGCACGTAGCCCGCGAGTCTGCGGGCGTACTTCATGCGGTCGCGGATCTCGCCGCCGAGGGCTGCGAGCTGCTCGTCCAGGCGGGCGGAGCGGGAGGAATCCCACCAGTCGGTGAGCATCGGCGCGTCAGCCACGGTGCCCCTCCATGCCCGCCAGGGAATCGGCCGCCGTGATGTCAGGCTCGGCGACGCGCCAGCGTTTGCCGTTGAAGGCGATGGGGCCGGGTCCGGCCTCGTCGGCCACGACCGAAATGAACTCCTCGAACTCGCAGGCCAGCTCGAAGTCGCAGGTCAGGTTGTCGTTGAGCTCGACGTCGACTTCCGGGTCGAGCAGGCCCTCCCGGTCGGCGTCGTTGTCCTCGAGCCAGCCGAGGATAATGGCCAGGAGCGCCGGGCCGTCCCCGGCGTAGCGCTCGATCTGGATAACGGCGTCGTACTTCCAGACGCCGATTTCGATCTGTTCGATGGTGCCGTCAGGCCCCCCGAACCCGAGGTGACGGCCGGAGGGGGAAAGGTTGCCCTTGTCCGCGTAGGCGTGGATCTGCTCGCGCTTGATCCCGGTGGCAGCCTCCAGGTGGGCGACAAGGGCGGCTATCTTGCGCATCAGACCAGCTCCACGGCGATGCGCCCGTTGCCGAGCAGGTCGGCGATGGCGTCGTGCGCCCAGGCCAGATACCTGTCCGCCGTCTCGGGCGCTTCCTTGGCCTCGTTCCTGGCCGCCTCGCGGCGGTCCATGGTGGCGAACTGGCCGAGCAGCAGGGCCTTGGCATGGCAGTACACGGCGCGCTTCCAGACCAGGACCGCACCGCCGGAGAGTCCGGCATAGGGGATGTCGGCCAGCGCGGCCATGCCCTCGGCCTCGCGCTCCGCGCGCCAGGACGCGAGCTGCCTTGCAGCCCACATCATGGCCAGGGTCAGGTGGTCGATGACGAGGGCTTCCGCGAACTCCGCTGGCAGGCGGTAGACGCTCTGAAATTCAGCGACGGCAAGGTCGGGATACCAGCCGTCTCCGGTGATGGTGGCCGTGGAGGCCGTGTCTGGCAGGGCGTTGAAGCTCATGCGTCCCCCGGATTGGGGGCTGCCCGTGGCCTTCGGTCATCCGCGCCCCGCGCGGTGCCTCGGCCCGGGCAGCCCCGGCCGGTACGAGGAGGTTCTATCCGTTCGCCTCGTCCGCCTTGTCGGCCCCGGAATCCTCCGGAGCCGACGCGGCGGGTGCGGGCGTGGTGGTGTCGGTACGGGACAGGCGCTTGCGCACGCCCTCCAGGGCCGTCTTGACCTTGGCCCCGAGGTCCATGGCTCGTTCCAGGGCGCCGGACGCGGCCTGGAGGTCGCCGTCCTTCTCGGCCTGGAGGCCGATCAGGCGGTAGAACCCGGCCTTGACCTGGTCGGGAACGTCCCAGGCGGAGGCGTCGTCGCCCTCCATGTCCGCGAGGATCTGGCCCAGGTAGGGCGAGAAGGTCCGCGCGGCGTTGTATTCGCCCTCGGCCCAGGCCAGCGTCTGGCTGGCCACGAAGAGCGGCAGCGAGGACTTGAACTTCTCGGGCAGGCCCTGGCCGTGCGCCATGCACCACGAGGCGACCTGCAGGGCCTCCTCGATCCGCCCGGCGTCGAAGCACCAGACGAGGTACCAGCCGAGCAGCTCGTGCGGCTTGCCGTCCGCCATGAGGCGGGCGACGTAGTCGCGGTACTTGGGCAGGAGCACGTCGCGCTTGAGGTCGGCCTTGCGTTCCACAGAGGCCAGGCCGTGCAACTGGTCCAGGTCCTCGCGAAGCGAGGCCGTGACCATGGCCGCGAGCTTGCTGCCGCCCATGAGGCCCTGGGGCATGGTGCCGAGCACCCGCGCCCCCGGGGCGATGGCCTGCCCGGCGGGCGCGGCGGCAGCGGCGGCCACCTTCTGCTGGTGTTTGCGCATCAAGCTCATGGCTTACTCCCAGCCGCCCGCGCCGTCGGGCAGGCGGACGTTGGCGAACTCGAGGGCGACCATCTTCTCCGGAGTCTCGACCACGTAGCCCTCGTTGCGGCAGTTGTAGTCCTCGACCTGGTCCTTCTTCGGGTTGTCCACGACCTGGCGGCGCCAGGAGCCGGACTGCTGGTAGATGGAGAGGTTGTCGTAGGAGGTGACGACGATGCCGCGAGCGGGGAAGTTGCTGGGCGTCTCCCAGGGCAGGCCGCCGAAGGTGGTCATGCCCGCGGCCACGAGGGCCTTCTCCGTGGGCTTGTCGCCGATGGCGGCGTACAGGGCGGACTTTTCCTTGGCGATCAGGTCGCTTCCGATGAGGGCGACCAGGCCCTGGCGCATGTACTGCGGGATGCCCTGCTGCAGGTCGAGCACGGCCACGTCCAGGTTGGCCCAGTCGCCGGTCGCGCCGATGCGGATCTCGCCGGGGGTCGCGCCCTCGGACAGGACGTTCCCGGACAGGTTGTCGCGCAGGTACTGCAGCCAGCCCTTGTTCACGTCCTGCAGGAGCGGGTAGGTGGCGGGGTCGGTGTCGGCGGAGGCCGAGGTGCCGTACCAGCCGATCAGCTCCATGTCGCTGCCCATGCGCTGCTGCACGTAGCGGGCGTAGCGCTCCATGAAGTCAGCGAACTTCGCCCAGGCGTCCATGAGGCGATAGGGCATGGCCACGTCGGCGTTGGTCTGGAGCAGCTCGTAGCCGTAGCTGCCGAGCCCCACGACGTTGCGCGGGGTGCGCTCCTTTCCGGCCTGGGTGGTGTCGGTGCGGCCGGTGACGGGCGCGTTGGCGTAGCCCAGGATGTTCTGGCCCTTCAGCTCGTCCACCTGAATGACGTTGATCTTGGGCAGGAAGGTGGCCTGCTCGACGATCTTGTCCGTAAGGCGCTGGGCGACGGTCGGGTCGATGGAGAACTGCTGCTCCACCGAGGCCACGCCGTAGGTGGAGGCCAGGCGGCCGAGCAGGGCCGCGAAGAGTTTGCGGGTGTCGAGTCTCATGTGTCTGCGCTCCTAGTAGAGGGGGTCCTGCTCGCCGGACGGGCCGGAGCTGGCGGGGGCGGTCGTGCCCGGGCGGGCGGCCTCGAAGCGCTTGGAGATCTCGTCGAGCTGGGTGCCCAGCTTGGACAGACCGGCCTCGATGGCCGCGAACTTCTCGCCGTCGGCCGCGGTGCCGGGTTCGGTCTTCGCTTCGCTCCCGGCGCCGGGTGTGGCCTCGGTTCCGGCCTCGTCGGAGGCGGGCTTGGCGGCCAGGGATTCGACCTTGCCCGCGATCTCCTTGACGGAGGCGGCCAGGGTATCGACCTGGGCCGTCAGTGCATCGAACTGTTTCTGGTCCATGGTCTCCGTGTCCTCTTTGGTGGTTGTGAAGCGCTCCATGAAGCGCGTGAACCAGCTCGGGGCCTCGCCGTCCTCCTCCGGAGAGGGGAAGGAGAATTCGACGCCGGGCAGGAAGACGCTGTCGGAGGCGTTCTTGCGGGTGGAAAACTTGATCTCGTCCGTGCCGAGGCTGGCAGGCGAGTCCGTGACGCCCAGGCCCACGAGGTAGGCCTTGCCGGTCCCGGCGAAATTGGGGGCCACCTCCATGCTGGTGAAGAGCTGCTGCCCGAACCTGTTGTTCAGCATGTAGGAGGCGTTGGGGGCCAGACGCGCATACAGGGAGACGACCCCGTCCTTCTCGTCAGACCGCAGCTCAACCACCTTCCCGTAGTTCTGGATGCGGATGTGCTCCGGCCAGATCAGGGCGGTGTACGTGTCCTGCTTGTAGGTTTCGGCCGCGTCGCGCAGCCACTGCGGGGCGATGTCCCGGCCGTCGATGGCCTTGCCGGACTGGCCGATCTTCACGAAATCGGTGACGAGGGCGGGCTTGTTCATGGACGGCATGTAGGCACATCCGGCAAGCCGCGCGCAAGAAAGCGCTGTCCGATTCAATGGATATCGGATTCGCAGAGCGGGAGGGGCAGGCTGGGCCGTGCTATGGCGGCGGCATGGAGAGCTGCGAGAACCAGGGCTCGGCGCGCGCGCGCCAGTACCCGGAGGAGATCAGGACGGCGGCCCGGGGCCTGTACCTGCGGCGCTACACCGTGGCCGAGATCTCCGACGCCCTGAACGTGCCCCGGCGCACGGTCTACCATTGGGCCGCGTCCGGCGAGTGGGACGCCATGCTGACCCACGAGTCGGCCGAGGATGCCGTGGCGCGCCGCCTGGCCCTGCTGGTCGAGCGCGAGCCGAAGACGGCGCAGGACCTGAAGGAGCTGGACCTCCTGGTCGGCTCCCTGGAGCGCATGCAGGCCCTGCGGGCGCGGGAGCTGACCCTGGCGCGCAAGGAGCCGTCCGGGGGAGAGGCCGGGGCGCATCCGGACGGCGAGGCGCGGTCGAGGGGAGAGCAAAGCGGCGACGGGCCGCGCAAGCAGCGCGCCAAGAAGATCAAGAACGACGTCTCCCGCATCACCCCGGCCATGTTCCAGGAGAAGTTCCACACCCGCTTCTTCGACTTCCAGCGCGGCTGGCGCGTGGCCAAGGCGCAGCGCAATCGCTTCATCTTGAAAAGCAGGCAGATCGGCGCCACGTGGTACTTCTCCCAGGAGTCTTTCGAGGACGCCTGCCTCGCTGGCGACAACCAGATCTTCCTCTCCGCCACGCGCGCGCAGTCCCGGGTTTTCCGGAACTACATCGTGCAGCTCGTGGGCGAGGCCTTCGACATCACGCTCACGGGCGACCCGCTCGTGCTGCACACGGCGAACGGCCCGGCCGAGCTGCATTTCCTGTCCAACAACTCGAAGAGCGCGCAGTCCTACCACGGCCACGTCTACATCGACGAGGCCTTCTGGATCATGCGCTTTCGGGAGCTGTTCAAGGTGGCCACGGGCATGGCCGCGCACAAGAAATGGCGGCGCACGCTCTTCTCCACGCCATCGGCCGTGACGCACGAGGCCTACGCTCTCTGGTCCGGGGCCGACTACCAGAAGCGCTTCGCCCGGCCCAAGCCATGGCCGGACGCGGCGGCGCACCGCCAGGGCGTCCTCTGTCCGGACACCTGGTGGCGGCAGATCGTGACCCTGGCCGACGCGGAGAAGGGCGGCTGCGACCTCTTCGACGCGAAGCAGCTCCGGCTCGAGTACACGCCCGAGGAGTTCCGCCAGCTCTTCGGCTGCGAGTTCATCGACGACACCATGGCCGTCTTCTCCCTGCCCCTGCTCGAAGGCTGCATGGCCGATCCCGCGGACTGGGACGACGTCCGACCGGGCGACGCCCACCCCGTGGGCAACCGGCCGGTCTGGGGCGGCTACGACCCGAGCCGCACGCGCGACGACGCGAGCTTCACTGTGGCCCTGCCGCCGCTCAAGTCCGGCGGTAAGGTTCGCGTGATCGAACGCCACAAGTGGGTGGGCAAGTCCTACCTCTGGCAGACTGAGCGCATCCGCGAGCTGTGCGCCAAGTACCGCTTCGCGCACCTCGGGATCGACACCACCGGGCCGGGCATAGGCGTCTACGAGCAGGTCAAGACTTTCTGCCCGCTGGCCATGCCCATCGTCTACTCGGTGCAGACCAAGGCGGCTCTTGTCCTCAAGGCGCTGGAGGTCATGGAACAGGGCCGTCTGGAGTGGGACGCGGCCGAGACGGGGATAGCCCACGCCTTCATGTGCGTGCGCAGAGTGGTAACGGGCAACGGACAGGTCACCTACGCCGCGAACCGCACGGCCGAGACAGGCCATGCGGACGAGGCCTGGAGCATCATGCACGCCCTGGCCGCCGAGCCGCTCGCCCGCATGACCGGGACGAGCGGCTGCACGGTGGCCATAGGCGGATAGAACCCGGAGGGGAAATGAGCACGATTCATGCCTTCACGTTCGGCGACCCTGAGCCGGTCCTGGCCGGGCAGATCATGGACAATCTCGGCGTCTGGCTGCTGGACAACGGGCGCTACTACCAGACGCCGGTGCCCCTGCGCGGCCTGGCGCGCCTGCTGCGCGCCAACGCCTACCACGGCCCGATCCTGGAGTTCAAAGTCAACATGGTCATGCGCGGCTTTCAGACCTCGCCCGCGCTCACTCGCCGCGCCATGCACGCGGCGGTCACGGACTACGCCGTGTTCGCCAACGCCTACTTCCAGAAGGTGCACAACTTCTACGGCGAGGTCATCGGCCTGCGGCACCTTCCGGCCATCAACATGCGCCGCATGTCCGAGGCCGACCGCTACTGCCTGCTTTCGAGCACCGGCCAGGTCGTGCCCTTCGAGCCCGGCGAGGTGGTCCACCTGAAGAACTACGACGTGTCCCAGGAGGTCTACGGCCTGCCAGCCTACCTGGGCGCGGTCCAGTCCATGCTGCTGAACGAGGACGCTACGCTGTTCAGGCGGCGCTACTACCTGAACGGCGCGCACATGGGCTACATCTTCTACGCCTCTGCCGCGGGCCTTGCGCAGGAAGACAGCGACCGCATCAGGACCGCCATCCAGGGGGCCAAGGGCATCGGCAACTTCCGGAACATGTACCTGCACATCCCGAACGGCCGGGAGAAGGACGTGCAGATCCTGCCCGTGGGCGACTTCTCGACGAAGGACGACCTGGAGAAGATCAAGAACATCAGCCGCGACGACATCATCGCGGCCCACCGCATCCCCCCGGCCATGGCCAGCATCATCCCCACCAACACGGCCGGATTCGGCGACATCACCAAGACGGACGCGATCTACGCCAAGAACGAGGTCCAGCCCGTGCGCGAGATCCTGCTCGAGGTGAACGACCACCTGCCGCCCGGGTTCCGGGTCGGCTTCGCCCAGGAGGACGCCGCGCAGGCTGGAAACTGACCGCACCCTGGTTGACGCCAGGTGCGGGAACCCCGATTGTGTTTTTTCAGGAGGGAGGACACCATGCGGATCATCTGTGACCGGTGCAAGAGCAAGGCAATCATCACCACCACGCGCGAGCTGACGCCGCAGTTCCGCAAGCTCTACTGCGCCTGCACGAACCCGGAATGCGGCCACACCTTCGTAGTGAACGTCGAGTTCAGCCACACCCTTTCGCCCTCGGCGCTGGACCTGCCCGATACCGTGCGCCAAGCGCTCCGGTCCTGCTCCACCCCCACGCAGGCCCGGCAGGTGCTGGCCGGGTAGACCGGCGGCGAGGGAACGAAGAAGGCCCCCGGACAGGTTGATCTGTCCGGGGGCCTTTTCCTTGCGCTCTAATCCCTTTGAGATTACTTCGCTTTTTCGTCTATTGATCGGAATATCGTACCACGAGGATACTGGCGTTCCTCTTGCGCGACGATCTCGTCCATGGTGCGTGGTTTAGGGATGTGTTCACCTTTGGCGCGCATTTCAGCAAGACACGCTGAAAGCGCCTTTTGCGCCTTTTGCTCGGCCTCCCCGAGGCTCTTGGCAAGCACGCTGCCGCACTTTTCGAGATCGGGAAAGATGACCCTGTACGTTCCCTTTTCAGGACTTTCCCGATGGTCGCCTACAGGGACAAAGGCTGCGCCATAGCTGAGAAGTTCCATACTCTTTCTCCCGCGTTGAGTTGGCTTACCACTTCCCCACCACTCTATCTGCTTGTGCTGCGCCAGCGCGCCGGATCAGTGGGCCGCAGGCGGGCAGTCCTTGGCGTCTTCCGAGGCCAGATCCTTGATGTAGTGGCGGGCCGCGTTGGCGAGGAAGCCGGATCTGGTCAGGCCCTCCGCCTTGGCGAAGCGGTCTATCCGGTACAGGACGTGCGGCGCCATGGAGACGTTGAAGCGCACAGGCGGCACGTCGAGCGGCGGCACGGGCACGGCCTGGAAGATGGTCCCGGGAGCGAGCGGCTCCCCGTCCTCTTCCGCCTCGGCCCTGGCCTTGGCCATGGCCTCCTCGAACCCGGAGGGCTCGGGGATGATGTCGTTGTCCTCGCGCATGACGTCGAGGAACCCTTCCAGGGCCTCCTGCGCCATGGCGAAGGCCTCGGTGAAGGTGTCTCCCTGGGTGATGCAGCCGGGCAGGTCGGGGAAGGTCACGGTGAAGGCTCCCGCCTTCTCTTCCGCCGGGTGGAATGCTGCGATGTAGTGCATGTCGCCCTCTCTTTTCTATTCTTTTCGCGCGTCCGGGGGGGGAAGCCGCCTAGCGCAGCTTCACCCCGGACTGCTTCTCGATGCTCTTGACGTTCTTGATCCAGAGGTCTTTGACCGGGTGCTGAACAGTGACCTTGCCGGGCTTCGTCGGGTGCTTGAAGTACCAGTGGTCGCCGCGCGTGCCGCAGTGGAACCAACCGTCCTCTTCGAGCTTCCGTATGACCGTCTTGCTATCCACATTTCCTCCGTTCGCCGTGAGAAAACAACTACACATTAAATGTGTAGGCGTCAAGTTGCATGTGTATTTTTTGTGTAGAAATAGAAACTCCCCCGGCTGCCCCTATCGCAGCCGGGGGAGCGGCAGGGCTAGAGGCGGGCCTTGGCGGTTTCCCGCGCCTCCATGGCTTCGCCGCATTTGCGGATGTCTGCCCCGAGCAGGCCGAGCACGAGGCCTATTCCCTCATGCTCTTCCGGCAGGAGCTTCGCCACGGCCTCCAAGGCCTCTGCATCCAGGTAGAGCCTCACGATAGGATCAGCTTCCATGATGTGTTCCCTCCCGTGTGAGCGCGGCCCGCATGCGCTCCACGTCGCCCGCCAGCCAGGAGAGCTGGCGCCGGAGATTGTCCAGCTCCTCGATTCGCGCGGCAGGAGCACAGCCCCGCGCCTGAATCTCCGCGAGATCCTGGTACAGATTGCGCTCCGCCGTGCCTATCTCGGCAATCAGCTCGACGAGGTCGTCTGAGAGGCGCTCGAGGCCGGAGACGACGGCGACGGCGTCCTTGTACGTGGGGTCCGTGTGTTCTGGGCTCATACGTCCGCCTCCTCCGTTTGCGATTCAGGACGCGCGTCGTCGGTATCGGATGATAGGTTCATCAGGGGGCAGGGTCCAGGCGCGAGGTAGAAGACCCAGCACTTGAGGGCCTTGCCCGTGTGCGCGCTGTACATGGCCTTGTTGCTCTCCACCAGCTTGCGCGGGGTGCTGGCGCGCAGCAGGCGCCGCAGCTCGGGCGCGTCGAAGACGTAGAGCCCGCGCGCCTGCGAGGCGCGCAGGAACTGCGGCAGGTTCACGGCCATGAGCGCGGGGGAGCGGGAGTGGTTGAGCCAGCCGGGCTTCTGCCCCTCCGGCCCTCCCTCGGCGTTCAACAGGTCGAATTGCTGCCAGAAGGCCGTGACCAGGGCCGGTTCCTCCTCCTCTCCCTTGGTGAAGGCCTCGTACTGCCGCACGGCCTTGAGGCCGACAGAGCGCCCCTTGCGCAGCAGGTCCGCGTTCCTGGCGAGCACGTAGCGCGCAGCGTCCAGGACGGCCCCTGCTGGCGGCTCCTCCCGCGTGAGGCCGAACTGCGCATAAATCTGCGTGAGCAGCGCCTGGCGCGGCAGCTCCGCGAGCATGGCCCATGTGGCCACCAGCTCGTGCAGATCCTCCAGGCTGGCCGAGGCCGGGCCGGAACCGGCCTGATAGCTGCCCGTCTTGCGCAGCTCGGGAAGGACTTCCGCCGTCACCCACTTCCGGAAGCGCCGCGCCTCCGGCTTCCGGGAACGGAAGACCAGGGAGTAGAGGCCGGACTCGGAGATGATGAGCATGTTGGGATTACCGCGATTTCCATCAGCAATGCTGATGGTATTTTTCTCGTCGTCTTCCAGGTCGCTGACAGCCTGCGAAGGGTTGCCGAGATCAAGGACGTTGCACACGTCCTTGGCCACGAACCACGGGTTGCCCGCGTCGTCCGTGCGCACCCGGACCAGGGAATCGTCGAAGGCAAAGGGGGTCAGGCTGCTTGTCATTGCGCGCCACCTTGGGAGGCCGTAGCCGCTCCCGTCGTGAGGCGCAATAGGTGGGCGGGGAGGGGCGCGCGCGGCGCGGCCGGGGCCAGCCTGGACCGGCGTCCGCCGAACACGGCGAGCACGCGGCGGGTCTTGAAATCGACCCGGATGACGAGGGTGAGGCGAGAAGACATGTGGACCTCCTGCGATTAACGATGGGCCGTAGCTGTACGATCAGCAAGACCGGGTGCTCGTAACCGCGCAGGAGCGGCGGGAGTATTCCCCCGAAGGGTATTGTATTCGTCCCACACCCGGCACAAAGATGCGCCGAATGGGCTTTCCGAGGCCGGAAAGCAAGAAATCCCACGAAGTCTGACGGGCGTGGGGCCGTCCTGCGATCTAGGAGTTACGAGCTCCTGTAGGGCAATCTGCCCTAGTACGAAATGTGTGTCAAGGTGGTGTTCCTAGGTCCACCCAAGATCATCATCCGATATCCCCAGCATCCCCGAGAGGAAGTCCTCGACATCGTATCGCTTCCCTTTGACAAGTATTTTCGTGCAGATGGAGTCTGTAGAAAACGTGCGCTCCTCGTTGCGCACGTGGCAGAAGCCGCGCAGATATGTGGAGAATGTCTCATTGCGAAGAACCGTCTGCACCGTGACCTTTCTGCGAACCTTGCCGCTTCTCGATTCATAGGTGAACTCGACATCCTCGCTCCCGGACCATATCTGCACGAGGCTGGCCTCCCACCGTTCAATGGCCCTGCTCTTGGACGCATGTCCGCCATCACCATAGACCTCGCCCGTCTTCGGATCATAGTCCGTGGCCGGAGTCAGGTCCAGATGGGGTTTCGCTTTCTCGGCCTTCTTGGCGAGCTGGCTTTGCCTGTAGCGCTCGCGATCTTCCAAGGCCACGGCCTTCCATGCAGCCCAAAACCCTCCTTCCTTCCGCCTCCGCCATGCCCTAGGCGCGGTGATGATGATCTTGGCCCAAACGAGGATGGTGACCCCAAGAAGTAAAAGGAGCAGAAAGGTCCGCACGAAAGCCCTCCTAGAAAGGTGATTAGGGTTGTCTGCCCTAGCAAGTCGATATTGGCAAGGGAGAGGGAGCCGGACGGGGTAGGGGGGTCCGGAATGAGGTAACAAAGGTAACAGGGGCCGGGGATTTACCAGGGAAGCAAGGAACCATGCGGCTTTGCTGGCTGGCAGGCAAAGGTAACATCGGGGTAACAAAAGGTAACGGAAAAAGTAACATTCAATTATTCAGGGCAGTTGCGCATTATCGAAAAACAGGCCCGAAGGTAACGGATGGAGGTAACATTGTTACTTCTTGTTACTCAAATGTTACCTTTACAAAAAAGCTCGGGAAGCCTTGTGGCGTATAGCTTCCTGGGAATTTTGCCGAGGCTTGTTACCTTTGTTACCTCTTTCCGGACCCCCCTACCCTGCCGAAATTCTTCCGGCCACGCGCAGGCGCATGCGCGCGTGTAGCGCGCACGTATGGTGTCATCCTGACGAGTAGTGGCAGGATGCCATTTGCCTCGGGGATCTTAGACGACATGGCCCATAACGGGGGGTGCAAAGGGGGTGCAAACTGCACCCCTTTCGTGGGTGATTCTGGTATATTTTGGGAGGATAGAAAAAGGCCCAGAACGGCAGCAACGTCGCACTGGGCCTTGATTTCTCTGGAGCCAGCTTGGGGACTTGAACCCCAGGCCTGCTGATTACGAATCAGCTGCTCTACCAACTGAGCTAAGCTGGCCTTGAGGCGGACAAACTAGATAATAGCGGGGTCGGCGGCCGTCAAGAAGAAATGAGGCCTGCGCCGGGCCCGCGCGCCGGACACGCCGGGGAAACGGCCGGGGCCGGGGATGGAGTCGAGTCTGGGGAGTTTTTTGCGAAACGGTTCTGAACACCGTTCATCGTTCAGGGCGGACTGCAGGCCGGGCGCGCCGCGCCCCGCCCCGGCGCGTTCGGACCGGGAGCCCGGTCCGAACGCGCCGTCGAGGGAGCGAGGGCTGCAGGCTAGAACCCCATGTAGCGCCTGAAGTGCTCGCGGCGCTTGAGGGTCATGCGCACGCGGGATTTCAGGCAGCGTTCGGGATGTTCCCGGCAGACGTTGTAGAAGTGCTTGCGGCCCACGTTGTCGAACACGCCGTCCGCCACCAGGCGGTCGGCCTCCTCGACAAAAGAGGCCCTCACTCCCACGGAGTCTCCGGGAACGAATCGCGGCACGGGGTCGTGCAGCCATTTTCCGTCCGGGACGGAAAGGGAAGAGGATATGAAGCGTTCGGGTTTCGTCATCTTTCTATAGTCCGCTCTTGATGACCAGGTCGGTGATCGGGCCGCGGGACTTCTCGCCCTTGAGCACGAGGTGGGCGTAAATCTCCGCGCCCTTGAACTTCTTCACCACCCAGTTCAAGCCGTTGTTTTCTTGCGACAGGTAGGGGTTGTCGATCTGCCTCGTGTCGCCCAGGCAGACGCATTTCACATTCTCGCCCATGCGCGAGAGCAGGGCCCGCGTCTCGTTGCGGGAGAGGTTCTGCATCTCGTCCACGATGACCACGGCGTTTTCTATGGTCATTCCACGTATGTATGCAAGAGGTAAGAGCTCGAATTTCTTGAGGTCGAACTGGGGAGGGTAGACGTCGGGGTTAGTGAACAGCCGGTTTGCGGGCCTGAGAGCGTGCAGTTTCATGACCAGGTCGGAGATGTAGCGGGTATAGGGCTCCATCTTCTCCTCGACCTTGCCCGGCAGGTAGCCGAGCTTCTGGCCGATCTCGTACATGGGCTTGACCACGTAGATTTTCTGATGCGACTTCTTCTCCAGGACGAGGTGCATGGCCGCGGCCAGGGCAAGGAAGCTCTTGCCGTACCCGGCCTCGCTCTGGATGGAGACCACTGGAATGCCCTCGTGCGTCAGCAGTTCCAGGGCCAGGTTCTGGTAGACCCCGCGCGGGGTCACGTTCCAGACCTTGTGCTGGTAGTTGATGACCTTCTCGCCTTCAGGACCGTGGAAGACCGGACGTCCTTCCGCCCAGCGGAAGGAGTTCGCGATGGGACCCGAGCCGTTGTCCAGGAAGCCGGTGTAGTACTCGGCCTCGGACTTGAACGGCACGGACTCCCGGTACGCCTCGCTCTCGATCCCCTTGCTCGCGGCCTGGAGCTGGAGGATCTTGTCGTTGGTCACGAGGATGGGCTTGTCGATGCCCGAGATGGAGATCTCGTCGAGGATGAAGTTGTCCACGTGGCTGTCGAAGGCGTCGGCAATCTTTTCCGCCTTCAGGATCTTGAAGGCCTCCGGATGCTCGCCCAGGACCTTCACGACCCTGGCCACGATGTGGCCGAGCCGCGGGTCCTTCTTGAACTTATTGAGCTCGAGCAGGACGTGGTAGGGGATGAAGACGTCGTTCTCGGCGCCGTTGCGCAGTTGCAAGAGGGCCTTGGGGTCTTCCAGCAAGACGTTGGTGTCGACGACGAACTGCTTTTTCATGGGCTGCATCTGGGCTCCGGTTCCGGTGGCGGCACGGCGCGCGAGGCGAGGCGCGCGGGTCGGGACTCACGGTCAGGTGGGTGCCCGGCCTGCGGGTCGTTCGGCGTCGGGGCCGCCGCAGTGGTGGGGGTGAAGGGAAGCGGTCGGAGGCGAAGGGAGGCGTGTCCCTTTTCCGCGGAGCGGGGATCGGGTCCGGGCGGGCGTTGCTGCACCCGGATCTGAGTGCCGCCCGGCGGGCGGAACGAGGCGTGCTGTCGATCGAGCAACTGCCGTTTTTCCTCGTGAACGCGGCATCCGGCCGCAAGGGGCCTGTGGGCGGATACTACGGCCGGTGCGTGACATGCTGGTTACACGCAGTGTCGACGAACCGCAACCATTCATGCGGAAACGGGCGCGCAGCACCCCTTCCTCCTCCCCGTTGAAGTGTACCGCCGGCCCTTGACGACACTGCCGTGTCCGCATATTACGCTGGAGTATGCGGCCCTCGGCCGAAATACCGCCATTGGTACAGGAGGACACATCATGTCTGATGAACAGAAATGCCATACGCATGACCACCACTCGCACGGCCACCACGGCCATGATCATCATTGCTGCTGCACTTGCGAGGAGCATGCCAAGGTCGGCAAGAAGATCGAGAACTTCACCATGGACGTCTACGATCCCACTGAAGGCGGCTTCTCCGAGGTCGAACTGAAGAAGCTCCGCAAGGCGGGCAAGTGGGTGGTCCTGGTCTTCTACCCGGCAGACTTCACCTTCGTCTGCCCCACCGAGCTCGCGGACCTTGCCGAGAAGCACCCGCAGCTCGCCGCAATGGACTGCGAGGTCATCTCGGTCTCCACGGACACCAAGTTCACCCACATGGCCTGGCGCACGGACGAGCGCCTGCTGGCGAACGTGAAGTACAAGATGGCCGCCGACCCCACGGGCAAGGTCTCCCGCTACTTCGGCGTCTACGATTGCGAGGCGGGCACGGCGCTTCGCGGCACCTTCGTGGTCAACCCGGACGGCGTTCTGGTCTCTTCCGAGGTCAACTTCTACAACGTGGGCCGCAACGCGGACGAGCTGCTGCGCAAGATGCAGGCCAACGTCCACCTGCGGGAGAACCCGACCGAGGCCTGCCCGGCCAAGTGGGAGCCGGGCAAGAAGACCCTGACGCCTTCCGAGAAGCTGGTGGGCAAGGTCTACGAGGCCCTCTACGAGTAGCGGCCCCGAACGGGCGCGAACGATCCGGTGAGGGGGGCGACGCGGCCGCGTCGCCCCTTCTTCGTGCGGAAGCTAGGCCTCTGTCCGGCCGAGGTACCTGTCGGCCAGCGCCTTGGCGCGCACGGCCACGCTCGACATCTCGGGCTTGGAGATCTGGTCGTCCGCGCCCACGGCATCGCCCTTGTGGCGCAGCTTGTCCGTGATCAGCGAGGAGAAGAGGATCACGGGGATCTCCTTGAGGCTCGGGTCCGACTTGATGCGCCGGGTCAGGGAGTGGCCGTCCATGCCGGGCATCTCGATGTCCGAGATGATCACGTGCACGTGCTCGGACATGGGCCTGCCCGCGCTCTCGGCCGCGCCCTTCCATTCCTGGAGCTTGTTCCAGGCCATCTCGCCGTTGATCGTGCGCGTGACCTGAAAGCCCGCCTGCTCCAGCGAGGAGCCGATCATGCGGCGGATCGTCGTGGAGTCGTCCGCGATCAGGGCGCGGTAGCAGAACTCCTCCCCGGGCGCGCAGACGCTGTCCAGGGGCCGGAGCCCCAGGTTCGGGTTCAGCTCGCCCACGATCTTCTCCATGTCCAGGAGGAAGACCACGCGCGTGTCCAGCCGGACCACGCCGGTCACGGACTCCTCTGAGAAGCGCTGCACGTGCACCGAGGGCGGCTCGATGTCGCCCCAGGAGAGGCGGTGGATGCGGGTCACGCCCGAGACCTGGAAGGCGTTGACCACGTTGTTGAACTCGGTGACGATGACCTTGTCCTCGGGCGAGGGCGCGGTGGACTTGCCGAGCCACATGGGCAGGTGGACCAGGGAGATGACCTTGTTGCGCAGATTGAAGGTGCCGCGCACGGACGGGTGCAGCGCGCCCGGCAGGCTCGTTATCTGCGGCAGGCGGATGATCTCCAGCACCTTGGCCACGTTCACGCCGTAGTAGCCGCGGTACGTCTCGCCGTTCGCCCCGAGTTCGTCGATGTAGAACTCGACGATCTCGAGTTCGTTGGTACCGGCCTCGAGCAGGATGTTCGTGTTCGCCATTTCCCCCCTCCTCACTTGATGCAGCCGAAATTCCGAACGAAGGCGCAATGTTGCGCCGGGCGCTCTATACGTCGCGGCCGGTGGCGAACGTGTGACGCCGTCGGCCGGTGTCCCGGGGCCGGAGCCCCGCTCTCAGTCGCGCTCTTCGGGCAGCGGAATGCCCGCGGCCCGAAGCCATTCCCTGGGCAGCTTCCTCAGCTGCTCGGGGTCCGCCTGGTGCGGCGTCCAGGCCCAGTCAGGATTCTCCCGCCAGTCGGCCGGGCCCGGGGAGGGCACGCGGCCGGCCCAGAATTCGTTGTAGTGGAAGGTCCGGCCCCACTCGGCCGAGGGGATGTGCACCCCCTCCACGCCGATGTTCTGCGCGCGCGCCAGGATGGGGAAGACCTCCACCCGTTCGCCGCGCACCCGCGTGTTCAGGTTGTTGTCCCAGTTGCCGTGCGAGTAGTCGAAGTCCCACAGGGGCTTCATCTCCTCGAAACGGTCGCGCCAGGTGGCCCAGGCCCAGGGCGTGAACCAGGCCCGGCGCGCGGTGCGTCCGTATTCGGCCTCGGGCGGCCGCTGGTTGTTGTAGGCGGTCACGCTGAAGACGGCGGGATCGTCCGCGTAGGCGCGGCCGCAGTGCTCGAAGTAGAGCAGGGCGTCGCGGGCGAGGAGGATGTCGTCCTCGAGGTGGATGTTGAAATCCGTCTGCAGGAAGGCGAAGGAGAGGGCCTGGTAGACGTTGACCGGGCAGGAGAGGACGTGCTCGTTCACGTGCACGCGCGTCTCGCGCGTGAAGTCGATGGAGCGGGCCAGGGCCAGGACCTCGTCGTCGCCCGGCTCCACGCAGGCGATGAGCGTGTAGCGCTCGATCCCGGAACAGCGCGAGAGCGCCCCGAGCACCTTCCGCAGATAGTGCGGCCGGTTGAAGAGGGTCATGGTGATCGTCCGGGTCCGCATGGTGTGCGGATTGTGCCCCAGGCCCAAGGTACTGTAAAGGGAACTTCATGCTCGGCGCTGAACATATAACGGCAGATGGGAGCCCGCACGACGCCGCTTTGCCGCGGCTTTGCGTCGTCGTGCCGAACCACGACTACGGACGCTTCCTGCCCCGGCTCTTCGCGGCGCTCGCGGCGCAGACCCTGCCCCTTTCGCAGGTCCGGATCGTGTTCGCGGACGACGGCAGCACGGACGGCTCGGCGGATGCGGCGCGCGCCCTCCTGCCCGGACTCGGCGCGGCCTCCTGGGAGGTGGTGGAGCTCCCCCACGGCGGGCGGCCCGGCCGCACCAGGAACGAGGGCGCGGCCAGGGCCGGGGCGCCCTTCGCGGTCTGCCTGGACCCGGACGACGAGCCCATGCCGGATTTCCTCGCCTCCCTGCTCGCGGCCCTGGAAGCGGGCGCGGACGTGGCCTACGCGGACTACGCCGAGGTGGGCGCGGACGGCGAGGAGCGCGCGGTGCGGCTGCCGGACTTCGATCCGGACCTCCTGCGCACCCAGAACGTCCTCGCGCCCACGGCCATGTTCCGGCTCGAGAGCTTTCGCGCCGCGCGCGGCTATCGCGAGAACACGGAGTACGAGGACTGGGACCTGTGGACGCGCATGGCGCTTGTGGGCTGCCGCTTCGCCCGCGTGCCCCGCGTGCTCTACCGCCACATCTGGCACGGGGCCAACTTCTCCCGCCTGGCTCAGGCGCGCGACGGCCCGGCCAAGGCGCATCTGGTGCGCAACAACAAGCGCTTCTTCGCGCCCGAGGTCGGACAGTGGGCGGACGCGCTGCTGCGCGGCGAGCCCTGGGCCCTGCCCTTCGGCCGGGGCCTCGTCCCGCGCGCCTCGGACGTGGCGCGCATGCGGGAGCTGGCGGGCAGGGCCGCGGCCGAAATCTCGCGCAGGGGGCGCAAAGGCGGATGACCACCCTTTTCATGCGCCGAAAAAGTGGTATGCTCGCCGCAAATCTCACGGAGGACCGGCAGTGCACGATTCCCCTGACGCGCATGGCGCCCCCCGCGCGGAACGCATCCCCCGCCTGGTGGCCCTGGCGTGGTTCTTCCTCTCTCTCGGCGGCCTGCTGCTGCACCTGCGGCTGCATCCGCCTTCCGAGGCCCTCGCCCACTGGGTCCCCTTCATCACGGCCCTGATCAACACCCTGGTCCTGCCCTGGCTCTTCCTGCGGCGCGAGACCGCGCCCTGGGGCTGCCTGGCCGCCTGGTTCACGGTGATCTTGGGCAGCACGGCCATGGCCTGGACCGCGGCCGTCTCCTGGCAGGGGCCGGTGACCGCGCAGACCGTGATCCTCAAATCCACCTTGCCCGACATCCTCATCCTCTGGACCAAGCTGCCCCTGGCTCACGTGGCCGTGATCGCGCAGCGGCCCGAAGGACCGCCGAAATCCCAGCGGGGGTGCCGCGCATGAGCGTCCGTCCCCTCACCCCGCACTCCACGCGCCCCCTGGCCCGGGGGCTGCTGATCGTCCTGGCCGTGCTCGCCGTCGCCGTCTGGCCCGTGGCCGCCGTGGTGCAGGACGCCAAGCCCCTGTTCTCGTCCGATTGGTGGACGGACGTCGGCATGGCCCTCGGCATGGCCGGGGCCCTGTGCCTGACGCTGCAGTTCGTCATCGCCTCGCGTCTGCGCCTTCTCGACCGGCTGGTGGGGCTGGACGACCTCTTCAAGGCGCACCGCGTCGTCGGCATCACCGCTGCCTGCCTGCTCTTCTGCCACCCCTTCGTGGTTTTCGCCCTGCAAAAGGACATCGGCCCGCCCGTGCTCAAGCAGTGGCCGTTGCTCGCGGGCGCCGCAAGCCTGACCACGCTGTGGTTCGCGGCGGGCGTGGCCCGCTTCAGGAGTTGGCTCGGCCTCTCCTTTTCCCGCTGGCTGCCCCTGCACCGCCTGGGTGTGCTCTGCCTGACCGGCCTCGTGGCCCTGCACGCGGCCTTCGTCACGGACGAGATCGAGGTCATCGCCTTCATGCCGCTTCTGGGCGGCCTCTTCTTCCTCGCGGCGCGCGGTTTCGTGCCCGGCATCTCCGGGCGGGCCTTCGGCGGCGGCGGCGCGCCGCTGCGCTTCCGCGTGGCGGGCGTGGCCCAGGCCGGGCGCGAGGCCCACGAGGTGCGCCTCGCCCCCGTCGAGGGGCGGATCTTCGACTACGCGCCGGGCCAGTTCGCCTTCGTGACCTTCCTGAGCCCGGCCCTGCCGCGTGAGGAGCACCCCTGGACCATCGCCTCGGCCCCGGAGGAAGCGGAGCTGCGCTTCACCATCCGCTGCTCGGGCGACTTCACGGCCATGATCGGCCGCCTCTCGCCCGGCGACGAGGCCCTGGTGCGCGGCCCCTACGGCCGCTTCAGCCTGCTGACCGAGGCCGCGGACCCGGACGAGGATCTGCTCTTCCTGGCTGCGGGCGTGGGCATCACCCCTATGCTCTCCATGCTCCGCCACCTCTCCCGCGCCGCCGCGCCCGCGCCGCAGGGAGCGGAAGAGGCGGAGGCCGTCGCAAACAGCAACGGCAGACGCCGCGTGCGCCTCATCTGGAGCAACCGCGAACAGGCGGACGTGGCCCACGCGGCCGAGCTGGAGAGTCTCGCGGAGAGCCTGCCCGGCCTGAGCGTGCGCCACGTGCTGACGCGCGGTCCGGACGGCGAGCGGCTCGACGCCGAGGGGCTGGCCGGGATGATCGCCGCCGTGCCGCCCTCGGCCCGCGTCTTCCTCTGCGGCCCTCCGGGCTTCATGCGCATGGCCAGGGCGGCGCTGGACAAGCGGGGCTTCGCGCACGAGCGGGTGCACTGGGAGGAATTCTCGCTCTAGTGTGACGTCCGCAAAATACGCTAAGCCGTATTTTGCGGAAGATCGCTGCACCGAAAACGTGGTTGCCGCATCGCTGCTGTCGGCATCGCTGCTGTCGGCAGCCGTAAGGCTCGCGCCAAAGCGCGCTCGCCTAACGGCTGCCGCTGGCGGCGGAACCTTGCATTCGCCCGGTTCACGTGTCGCGTACGACTCCTGCGCAGCATATCGACTTTTTTCACGGACGCGACACTAGCCCCGGCGGGCCGGGGCGGACCCGGGGAAGAGGAGCCGCAATTCCTCCGCGCCGGGCTTGCCAAGCCGGCTCAACCGCCGTATGGACCGGTATGCGTTGCCTTTTTCAGCCGCGCGCAGCATCCGGCAGAAGCTGTCCCCGAAGGCCCCAACCCGACGCCCCAGCCCGACGCGAGATGAGCAGCAAGCGCATTTTCCCCCGCCGCAGCAGACGATCCCCCGCCCTGTCCGAGCGCCTGCTCGGAGCGGCCGCGGCGCTGCTCATGGCGGTCGTGCTCATCGCGCCCGCGTCCCCGCGCCGCATCCTGGCCGCGGACGAGGCGGTCCTGCCGTCCTCGGCCGGGCCGGTCTACAAGAGCGTCACGCCGGACACGGCTGGGCCGGACGAGTACACCGTGCGGCGCACGGTGGTGCAGCCGGGCCAGGGCAGGGGGGCGATGCCGCCTTCCCCGGCTCCGGGCGAGCCCGTGGCTCCGTCCGCGTCCGGCCAGACGCAATCGGGCCAGACGCAATCGGGCCAGACGCAATCGGGCCAGACGTCCCCCGCGGCAAAGCCCGAGACCCCGCCGCCGCCCCTGGTCCTGCCCGAGCCGTCCGGAAACGGTCAGCCCGCAGGCAGCCAGGCCGCCCCGGCCAAGCCGGAGGCGGCAAAGCCCGAGGCGAAGCCTGAGGCCGCGAAGCCGGAGCCGCCGCTGCAGCGCGAGCCCGCCTCGGGCAAGGCCTCGTCCGAAAAATCTTCCGCCAAGGCTCCGTCGGGCAAGGCTTCCTCGGGCCAGACCCCGGCCGCCAAGGCCGCGCCCGCGGCCAAGGCCGAGAAGGCTCCCGCCGCCCCGCCGCGCCGCGCCACGATCACGACCGGACGGCAGGGCAACACCTTCCAGGTGCGCCTGAACACGGACGGTCCGGTCCAGTTCACCTACTTCGAGATGAAGAACCCCCCGCGCCTGGTCGTGGACCTGCTCGGCAACTGGACCGTGGACGGCCTGCGCGACCGCACCTTCGGGCAGGCGGGCAAGGGCGTCGAGGGCTGCCTCGGCATGCGCCTGGGCCAGCATCCGGACCGGCTGCGCGCGGTCTTCGACCTCGACCCCGCGCGGCCGCCCAAGGCCGAGCTCTCCAAGTCCGACGAGGGCGTGCTGATCAGGTTCCGCAACTAGCCCCTCCGCCCTTTTTTTCCTCTCCCGCCTCCTCTGCCCCTGCGGCCCGCCGCCGTGCCGCGCGTCCGAAGACGCCCGCGTCCGGCAGGGAGCGCGGCCGCCGACGCCTTGCCCGCGCAGGGTGCATCTGCTAAGGACATGGGGCTTTGGCATCTCACACCCGGAGGCATTTCATGGCCCGCAAGGTTTCCGCCGCACCGTCCCCCGAGGACAGCCGCCGCGAGGCGCTCAAGACCGCCCTGACCACCATCGAGCGCAAGTGGGGCCAGGGGTCGATCATGAAGCTCGACGAGGGGGCGCACCAGGCCATTCCCGTCATCCCCACCGGCTCCATCGGCCTGGATCTGGCGCTCGGCGTGGGCGGCATCCCGCGCGGCCGCGTGACCGAGATCTACGGCCCGGAATCGAGCGGCAAGACCACGTTGGCCCTGCACATCATCGCCGAGGCCCAGAAGCTCGGCGGCACCGCGGCCTTCATCGACGCGGAGCACGCCCTGGACATCTCCTACGCCCGCAGGCTCGGCGTGCACACCAACGACCTGCTCATCTCCCAGCCCGACTACGGCGAGCAGGCCCTGGACATCGCGGACATGCTCGTGCGCTCCAACGCCGTGGACATCATCGTGGTCGACTCCGTGGCCGCGCTGATCCCCCAGGCCGAGCTCGAGGGCAACATGGGCGAGACCCAGGTGGGCGGGCAGGCGCGCCTCATGTCGCACGCCCTGCGCAAGCTCACCGGCTCCATCCACAAGTCCAACACCGCCGTGGTCTTCATCAACCAGATCCGCATGAAGATCGGCACCATGGGCTACGGCAACCCCGAGACCACCACGGGCGGCAACGCGCTCAAGTTCTACTCCTCCATGCGCCTGGACATCAGAAAGATCCAGACGCTCAAGAACCAGGACGAGGTCTACGGCAGCCGCGCCCGCGTCAAGGTCGTGAAGAACAAGGTGGCGCCTCCGTTCCGCGAGGCCGCCTTCGACATCCTCTACGGCACCGGCATCTCCCGCCCGGGCGAGCTCATCGACCTCGGCGTGGACGCCAAGGTCATCGAGAAGTCCGGCTCCTGGTTCGCCTACGGCGCAGAGCGCCTGGGCCAGGGCAAGGAGAACGTGCGCGCCCTGCTGCTCGACAACCCAGAGCTCATGGCCAAGATCGAGCAGGACCTCATGCAGCACCTGGGCATGCTCGACCTCACCTCCCCGGACGGGGAGGAGGCGGCCGACGCCCAAGGCGCAGAGGACTAGACAGACGATATCGCGGCACGGGCCGGGCGTCTCGCCCGGCCCGCGCCTTTTCATACCCCATACGGAAAGAGAGAAACCTCCCGGCGGCGCAAGCGCACGGGAGCCCGCAACGGACCCCACGCAAGGAGCCCACGGCATGATCACCGCCAGCGAGATACGCAAGCGCTTCCTCGACTACTTCGCCCGGCACGGCCACCAGGTCGTCCCTTCCTCCCCCCTCGTGCCGCGCGACGACCCCACCCTGTACTTCACCAACGCGGGCATGGTGCAGTTCAAGAAGCTCTTCCTGGGCCAGGAGAAGCGCGACTACTCCCGCGCCACCACCTCCCAGAAGTGCCTGCGCATCTCCGGCAAGCACAACGACCTCGAGAACGTGGGCCGCACCGCGCGCCACCACACCTTCTTCGAGATGCTCGGCAACTTCTCCTTCGGCGACTATTTCAAGGCCGACGCCATCCGCTTCGCCTGGGGCTTCATCACCGAGGAGCTCGGCCTGCCCAGGGACCGCCTCTACGTCACGGTCTTTCGCGACGACGACGAGGCCCACGAGCTGTGGCAGAAGGTCGCGGGAGTTCCGGCCGAGCGCATCTTCCGCCTGGGCGAGAAGGACAACTTCTGGTCCATGGGCGACACCGGCCCCTGCGGTCCCTGCTCCGAGATCTACGTGGACCAGGGCGAGCACATGAACTGCGGCCCGGACTGCGCCATCGGCCGCTGCGACTGCGACCGCTTCCTGGAGATCTGGAACCTCGTGTTCATGCAGTACGACCAGATCGAGCCGGGCAAGCGCGTGCCCCTGCCGCGCCCCTCCATCGACACCGGCATGGGGCTCGAGCGCGTGGCCGCCGTGTGCCAGGGCAAGTTCTCCAACTTCGACTGCGACCTCTTCCAGGAACTCATCGACTACATCGCAGTCATCGCGGGCGTCGCCTACAAGTCCGGCGACGAGGAGAGCGACGTGGCGCTGCGCGTCATCGCGGACCACTCCCGCGCCGCCGCCTTCCTGATCACCGACGGCGTCATGCCCTCCAACGAGGGCCGCGCCTACGAGCTGCGCCGCATCATCCGCCGGGCGCTGCGCTTCGGCACGCTCATCGGCTTCAAGGACCCCTTCCTGTACAAGGTCTGCCTGAAGGTGGCCGAGGTCATGGGCGAGGCCTATCCCGACCTGCTGACCGGCCGCGACTTCATGGCCAAGGTCGTGCGCGAGGAAGAGGAGCGGTTCGCCCGCACCCTGGGCAAGGGGCTGGACATGCTTTCCGAGGAGCTCGCGGGCCTTGCGGCGGCCGGGAAGAAGACCGTGCCCGGCGACGTGGCCTTCAAGCTCTACGACACCTTCGGGTTCCCCATCGACATCGTCAAGGACGTGGCCGAGAAGCAGGGCTTTTCCGTGGACGAGCAGGGCTTCACCGCGGCCATGGCCCGGCAGAAGGAGCGCGCCCGCGAGGCCTGGAAGGGCTCGGGCGAGCAGGACCTCGCCGGGCGCTTCGCCGCGCTGCTCGAGACCGGCCTCTCCTGCACCTTCCTCGGCTACGACACGCTCACGGCCGAGAGCAGGCTGCTGGCCGTGCTCGACGAGCGGGGCGAGCCCGTGGAGCGCCTGCCCCAGGGGCAGGGCGGCTTCGTCGTGGCCGCGGCCACGCCGTTCTACGGCGAGTCCGGCGGCCAGGCGGGCGACACCGGCCTCATCGAGACCATGTCCGGCCTGGCCGACGTGCTCGACACCGTGAAACCCGCCCAGAACCTCCACGTGCACAAGGTCTTCGTGACCGAGGGCGACCTCGCCCGCGACCAGGAGGCCAAGCTCTCGGTGGATGAGGACAACCGTCTGGCCACGGCGCGCAACCACACCGCGACCCACCTTTTGCACGCCGCCCTGCGCGCCGTGCTCGGCGACCACGTGAAGCAGGCCGGTTCCCTGGTCGGGCCCGACCGCCTGCGCTTCGACTTCACCCACATCGCGGCCATGACGCCCGAGGAGATCGCGGACGTCGAGGCGCGCGTGAACGAATCCATCCTCGCGGCCCTGCCCGTGCAGCGCGAGGTCATGAGCCAGAAGGCCGCCATCGCCAAGGGCGCGACCGCGCTGTTCGGCGAGAAATACGGCTCGGAGGTCTGCGTGGTCGAGGTGCCGGGCGTGTCCATGGAGCTTTGCGGCGGCACGCACCTCACGAACACCGGCCAGGCCGGTCCCTTCCTCGTCCTCTCCGAGTCCGGCGTGGCCGCGGGCGTGCGCCGCATCGAGGGCGCCACGGGACTGAACGCGCTCACCGCCATCCACGCCCTGCGCAGCGAGGTGGAAAAGGCCGCGGGCCTGCTCAAGGGCCGCCCCGGCGAGCTCGTGGAGCGCATCTCCGGCCTGCAGAAGGAGGTCAAGGCGCTCGCCAAGGAGCGCGAGCAGCTCCAGGCCAAGCTCCTCTCCGGCGCGGGCAAGAGCCTCATGGACGACGTGCGCGAGGTCGGCGGCGTGAAGCTGCTCACCGTGGCCACCGAGGGCGTGGCCGTGAAGGCCCTGCGCGAGCAGATGGACGACATCCGCTCCAAGATGTCCTCGGGCGTGGCCTGCCTCGTCTCCGCCCAGGAGGACGGCAAGGTCTCCCTGATCCTCTACGTCTCCAAGGACCTGCACGGCCGCTTCACGGCCCAGTCGCTGATCAAGGAGGTCGCCGCGCCCATCGGCGGCTCCGGCGGCGGCAGGCCGGACATGGCCCAGGCGGGCGGCACCGACGCCTCGGGCATCCCGGCTGCCTTCGCGGCCCTCGAGAAATTGATCGCCGGCTAGCCCGGACCGCTGAAAAACGCCGTCCGCGGCGTTGCTGCGAAAAGCTCAGGCCCGGCGCGTATGTGACAATACGCGCCGGGCCTGAGCTTTTTGTGCGCCTTGCATCCGGCGCTTTTCGGACGGTCCGAAAGAAAGAGGGGCGCGGAATCATTCCGCGCCCCCCTTTATCGGATATTTCTTCCGTCCATCGTCCGATGCTGCGGGTTGCTCCTACGCGTTGCTCACGCCCGCGGAGGAGAAGGTGGCCATTTCGTTCCACATGGCGCAGGCGCAGCGCATGAGGTGCAGGGCCACGGCCGCGCCCGTGCCCTCGCCCAGACGGAAGTCCAGGTCCAGCAGCGGGCGCGCGTGCAGCGCCTTGCAGATGCGCATGAAGCCCGGCTCGGCCGAGGCGTGGGACAGGAAGCAGTAGTGCTGCACCGTGGGGCAGAGGTTCAGGGCCGAGACGTAGGCCGCGCTGGAGATGAAGCCGTCCACCGCCACCGGGATGCCGCGCGAGGCGCAGCCGATGATGAGGCCCGCGAGCGTCGCGATCTCGTAGCCGCCGAGCGCCGCGAGCACGGCCAGCGGCCCCTTGGCCTTGGCCGCCTTGTTCACCTCGAGTGCCCGCGCGATGACCTTGGTCTTGTGCGTCACGCCCCATGCGTCGAGCCCGGCGCCCGGGCCCGTGATCTCCTCCGGCGCGAGTCCGAGGAAGGCGCAGAAGAGCGCCGTGGACGGCGTGGTGTTGCCGATGCCCATGTCGCCGGTGCCCACGGCCCGGATCCCGTCGCGCTCGCTCTCCTCGGCCAGGTCCAGCCCCAGGCACAGGGCCTGCAGGCACTGCTCCTCGGTCATGGCCGGGCCCTTGGCCATGTTCGCCGTGCCCTGGGCGATCTTCCTCTGGATCAGGTTTGCCTGCTCCGGATAGGTCCCGCCCACGGAGCCCGCGTCCACGACCTTCAGCTCCACCCCGTTCACCCGGGAGAGCACGCTGATGCCCGCGCCGCCCCCGGCGATGTTCATGACCATCTGCCGCGTGACTTCCTGCGGGTAGAGGGAAACGCCCTCCTCGACCACGCCGTGGTCCCCGGCGACGGTGTAGACGCGCGCGGGAAAGGCTTCGGGCGCCTTGCCCTGCCCCACCAGCCAGAGCTTCAGGGCGATCTCCTCCAGGCGGCCGAGGCTGCCCTTGGGCTTGGTCAGGTCGTCCAGATGCGCCTGCCCCTGTTCCTTGAGGGTGAGGTCGGCAGGCAGAACGGAACGGATGGTCTCGTCAAGACGCGAACGCATGAAGCCTCCTTGGATTCGAGCGCGAACGGGGGGTGTAGCGGGTGATGCGGGCGGCGGGCCCCGGCCGGGGCCCGCGCTCAGCCCTGGAAATAGACGTATTGTCCGGTGCTCTGAAGCACGCTGCTCCAGTAGTTCGAGGTGACGTCGATGCGCTTGCGGCCGTGGGTCAGCATGGAGAGCGGCATGTGCACGTAGTAGCCGTTCCACTTGGAGACGACCAGCGCGGTCTTCCCGGCCATGGCCGCGTGCACGGCGTTCTGGCCCAGGAAGCTGCAGTAGATGCAGTCGTTGGGATTGGCCGGAACCGAGCGCACCATGTAGCTCGGGTCGATGTACTTGAGCGTGTGCTCGATGCCCTCGCGGGCCATGTGCGCGTCGATCTCCTGGATGAGCAGCGCGGCGATGTCCCCGAGCCGCACGTTGCCCGAGGCGTCCCTCTCGTCCGTTGCCTGCAGCAGGTGCTGCCCCGCGCCCTCGGCGAGCATGATCACCGCGTGGCGCCGAAGCCTCAGCCGCCGCGTGAGCGCGGCCAGGAAGCCGTTCTCGCCGTACAGCTCGAAGGGATCCTCGGGCACGAGCACGAAATCCACGTCGCGCAGGGCCAGCGAGCTCTGCGCCGCGATGAACCCCGCCTCGCGCCCCATGACCTTGACCAGGCCGATGCCGTTCGGCGCGCCCAGGGCCTCGGTGTGGGCGCAGCGGATGGCCAGCGTGGCCTGCTCCACCGCGGTGTCGAAGCCGAAGGTCTGGGCGACGAAGTTGATGTCGTTGTCGATGGTCTTGGGGATGCAGACCACCGAGATCTTCACCCTGCGCTTCTCGATCTCCTCGGTGATCTTCGCGGCCGCGCGCATGGTCCCGTCGCCGCCGATGACGAACAGGCAGGAGATGTTCCTGCGCTCCAGGAAGTCCACGATGCGCTCCACGGACTGCGGCCCGCGCGAGGAGCCGAGGATGGTGCCCCCGAACTCGTGGATGCTCGACACCGACGCCGGGGTCAGCTCCATGGGCTCGTGGCCGTGCTCCGCGATGAAGCCCTCGAGCCCGTAGCGGATGCCCATGACCGAATGCACGCCGTAGTTGTGGTGCGCCTCGAGCACGATGGCCCGGATCACGTCGTTGATGCCCGGGCAGAGCCCGCCGCAGGTGACGATGGCGCAGTGCGTCTTGGCCGGATCGAAATAGATGCGCTCGCGCGGCCCCGCCATCTGCAGCGTCGGGTTGCAGCCGCCCGGCGGCACGTCCGCCGCGTTGGCGAAGACGAAGACGCTGCTCCCGTCCGGGACGAAATGCCCGTAGCGCAGGCCCGAGGGAATCTTGGCCGTGCCCAGCACCGGAATGGACAGGTCGTCCGGAAGGGCCGGCAGGGGCAGGCAGGTCATTTCCTGGGGCATGGTCCAACTCCTGGTGCGTGTTCGTTCGGTCGCAGCCGAAAAAAGGTACCCGCGTGAAGCGGCGTTTGCAAGACGAGCGGCGTTGACAGGCGGCCTTTTCCCCTTATCATCTTGTGATCTTGCCGCCAAATGGCTATGAAATGGTCAAGACCCGGCACGGCCGGATTTCCCGAGAGATGGTGCACGCATGGGCAAGCAGAACTGGAATCCCTGGATACTCGTCGAAGACCCCAAGGAGCGCATGGACATCCTCCAGGAAGCGCTCCCCGGAGCGGGGGGCGGGCACCCGGCCGCACCCGAGGGCGCCTACGTCTGGCGGCCCCGGGCCGACGTCTTCGAGACCGTCGAGGCAGTGACCCTGCTCATCGACCTGCCCGGCCTCAGCCTCCCCGACGTGGTCCTCGAGGTCAAAGGCCGCGACCTCTGGCTGCACGGCGAGCGCCGCCTGGAAAAGGACGTCCAGGAGCCGGTCTACCACACCCTGGAGCGCTCCTACGGCCCCTTCGCCCGCCGCTTCGTCCTGCCCAAGGGGCTGGACCCGGCGGGCATCCGCGCCGTGCTGCGCAACGGCCTCCTGACCATCACGGTGCCCAGGAAGCCGGCTGCCCAGGCCAGCCGCCAGATCCCCATCAGCTCGCGCGACTAGCGGCGCGCGCCGCTCCCCTCAGCGGAAAAATCCCGAGAGACATCCCCTCCCGAGGAGACGACACGAAATGACGAGCCAACTGAAGACCGCGCTCCTGCTCGGAGCGCTCACCGCCATCATCCTGCTCATCGGCCAGGCCATGGGAGGCCGCAGCGGCCTCATGATCGCCTTCGTCCTCGCCCTGGTCATGAACGTGGGCAGCTACTGGTTCTCGGACAAGATCGTCCTCTCCATGTACCGCGCCCGCGAGCTGGCGCCCGAGGACGCGCCCGGGCTGCACGCCATGGTCGAGGACCTGGCCCGCAACGCGGGCATCCCCAAGCCCCGCCTGGTCATCATCCCGCAGCAGGCGCCCAACGCCTTCGCCACCGGCCGCAACCCGCAAAACGCCGTGGTCGCCGTCACCGAGGGCATCGTGCGCACCCTCTCGCCCGAGGAGCTGCGCGGCGTGCTCTCCCACGAGCTCGGACACGTGCTCAACCGCGACATCCTCATCCAGACCGTGGCCGCCGTGCTCGCCTCCGTGATCATGGTCCTGGCCAGCATCGCCCGCTGGTCCGCCATCTTCGGCGGCTTTTCCGGACGCGACGACGAGGGCGGCAACCCCCTGGCGCTCATCGCCATGGCCCTCTTCGCCCCCCTGGCCGCCACCCTCATCCAGATGGCCATCTCCCGCTCGCGCGAATTCCTGGCCGACGCCACGGGCGCGCGCATCTCCGGCACCCCCCTGGCCCTGGCCTCCGCCCTCGGCAAGCTCGAGGCGAGCAGCCGCCGCGTGCCGCTGCAGGCCAACCCCAGCACCGAGAACATGTTCATCGTCAGCCCCTTCAGCGGCGCCTCGCTCGGCCGCTGGTTCTCCACCCACCCGCCCACCGAGGAGCGCATCGCCCGCCTGCGCGCCATGGCCGGACAGCGCTAGGCGACGCTACGCGCTGAAGGGATAGGGAGAAGACGCGGGGCGGAAGGACGTCGGCCGGGACAGATTCGTCATTAGTTCCAAACGTCGAATTGCTGCACCAAGCGCATGGAGTGAAACAGAAAGGCGGTCCGAAACAGCGGGCCGCCTTTCTGTTTTTTTGACGAGGACGGCATCTCCGTTCGTCGCCCGCGTCGCGGTGCGGGGGGGATGGCGGGACGCCCGCCTAGTTGCCGGGGCTGGGCGGATCGCGGTCGAAGGTGTAGCCGCAGCGGCCGCCGCAGGTCGCCACTTCGTCGATGTCCCGCCGGTCTATGGGGAAGACCTTGCAGGCCTCGGGGCGGCAGGTGCCGTAGGCGAGGCACGTCCTGTGCGTGGTCAGCATGGGGCAGGTGAAGAGGAGGTTGCAGCAGGTCCCGCACTGGCGGCAGCCGCCCGAGCGCCCGGAGAGCTGCCTGCGCACGTACTCCTTCCTGAAATGCACCAGCAGGAAGCGCCGCGACTTGCCCACGGCGTGGAGCAGGAAGCGGGACTCCCTGAGAAGGCCTGCGGCCGCGGAGAAGATGCGCTGGAACCGTTCCGACACCCCTGCGGCGGGGGAAAGGCATCCGTTGTCGTCCTGGTTGATAAAGGCCATGCAAAGCTCCTTGTTCGGCGGTCGGGGCGGGGCGCGCCCGTGCGGCCGTTCTTCGTCAGCGTGCGCCATGACGGCGGACGGCAAGCTCAAAAGGCCCTGCCCGCAAAACTTCATAGACTGCGCCGGGAACAGGGCCCGATCCCGGCAGGCTGCGGCGCGAAACTTAGCGGCGGCTTAGGGGCCAGCCGGATCGTCCTCTGCCGGGCAGGCCGCGTCAGAAGGCATAGTTCACGGAGATGTAGCCTCCCGGCGCGCTTCCGAAGGAGACGGCGTCGCGTTTGTTGCCGTCGCTGCCGTAGAAATCGAACCTGCGGCCCAGGGTATACTGCAGACCGATGGTGCACGTCAGATGCGGCAGCGGGGAATAGTCCGCATACAGGCCCACGACCGTGTCCATGACCTCGAGATAGCGTCCCCTGTCCACGCCGCTGTCGTCCGCGAGGCGGTAGAAGGAATCGTCGTAGGTCTGCGCCAGGCGGAAGTCGAGCGCGGGGTTCAGGCGGTAGGCCAGGGTGTTTTCCGGATAGCCGAGGCTGGCGGAGAAGCCTTCCGACGAGGCGTCCCGCCAGTTCAGCATGAGGATGGGGCTGAGCACCCGATCGACGGGCCGCAGCTCGAGCGTGGCGCCCGCGCCTGCCGTCAGGTCGGGAAGCAGCTGGTAGGTGAGCCCGCCGCTCAGGTTCGCGCCGAGCGAGCCCGCCGTCTCGCTCTCGAACCCCGAATAGCCCTCGAGCTCGGTGAAGAAGCCGGTCTTCCCGACAAGCTTCCCCGCGTAGTCGAGGTCCAGGGTGAGGAGGTGCAGCGTCTTCCACGGCTCCCGCCCGGCGCGCACGAAGGGAAGGCGGTCAGCGTCGCGCCAGGAATACCTGTCCAGGTCGTATTCCAGGGTGAAGGGCAGCGCGGAGGCAATGAGGCTCGTGCGCGCCACTGAGGCGGCCGCGGGGCCTCCCGCCACGCTTCCCCTGGCCGTGTACTGCTCCCCCGCGCTCACGGACGGGCTGTCCTCGCCACCGGCACGGGCCGGAGCGGGAACGAGCAGGACCGCGGCGAGCGCGACGGCGAGAAGAACGGGCAGGAGCGGAACGCGGCGGGAGGGCATGTCACTCCTCCTCGCTCGCCAGGAGGGTCACTCCGGCGACGATGACGCCGACGCCGAGCCAGCGCAGGGCCGAGATCTGCTCGCCGAGGATCACGCGCGCCGCGAGCAGGATGCTGACGTAGCCGAGCCCGGAGAGCGAGAACGCGAGGCTCAGCGGCGTCGTCCTGAGGATGCTCATCCACAGGACGAAGGAGCAGACGTAGCACGCCAGGCCGAGCCAGATGAACGGCGAGCCCGCGGCCGCGGCGAGCCAGTGCGCCCCGGGCGCCGCCTCGGCCAGCGAGGCCGAGCCGAGCTTGAACGCGAGCTGGGCCCCGGTGTCGGCCGCGAGCAGCAGAATCCAGAGGAAAACCGTCCCGGAGCTTCCGAAGAGATGGCGGTTCATGCGTCCTCCTTTCCGGAGGGCTGGCCGAGGGCCCGGCCGAGTCCGCGAATGGCCGGATCGAAGTTGTCCGGCCGCGCGAAGGCGGCGACGAGGCGCAGCAGCCCGTTCAGGACAGGATTGCCGTGGCGGAAGAGGAGCCAGTTGGGCGCGAGGCGGCTGCCCAGGCGGAGCTTGGCCTCGTATCCTGCCTGGCCGCTGACGTAGACGGGCAGGCCGCGCTCGATGCAGCGGCGGACGTTCTCCAGCCAGCTGACGAAGTACAGCCCGTGCTCGCGCCCGAGGTCGGCGCGCATGCCGAAGAACTTGTCGAGCAGCGCGTGCCGGTTCTCGAGCACGAGGTTGAAGGCGGCGAGGCGGCCGTCCACGCGGTAGAGCACGCAGGAGGCCCTGCCGGGCATGCGGGAGAGCATCTCCCGGAACCAGGCGGCGGGCAGCCGCTCGAACTGCATGTCGCTGCGCGCCAGGGTCTCCTCGTACAGGGCGGCGATCTCGGGAAGCACGTCGTCTATCGCCTCCCGCCGCTCGACCGTGACCCTGCCCTGCGCGGCGCGCAGCCTGCGGCGCATGTTCTTGCGCGTGGCCCTGCCGAGGGACGAGAGGTAGGCCTCCAGGTCGGGAAACGGCAGGGGCAGGGACGCGCCGGGCAGGCTCGGCAGGCGGTGGTAGCCGCGCGCCAGGGCCCCGGACAGGAGCGGCAGATCGTTGTCGGCCACGTCCTTGGCCGCGGTGAGCCGTGCCCCCTGCCCGCGCGCAAGCGTCTCGAGCCCCTCGAAGAGGAGCGCGGCCAGGGCCGGACGGTCTCCTGCCGCGACGCTCGGCGCGAAGCCCAGGTGGCAGCGCTCGGCCACGGGCGATCCGAGGCAGGCGAGCCGCAGGCGCAACAGGCGCGGAAAAAGGCGGACCAGGGCCGAGGCGGGTCTCTTCCAGGGACCGCGCACGGTGGTGTCCAGGCTGTAGTCCGTGACGAAGGCGGGGGCCACGGCGAGCACCTCGCCGCCCTCGCGCACCGCAAGGTAGAAGAGGCTGAACCCGGGGAGCCCGGACGATTCCGTGGCCTGGTAGCAGGCGTGGTCCTCGAGTTCGCCGGGCAGGCAGGCGTCCCAGGCCAGGGGGCCGACGTCCGCCATGCGCTCGTGGCGCGTGACCTCCGTCACAGCGAGCCTCCCAGGGAGAGGCGGGGTTTTGCCCCGTCCGGGATGCGGGGGGCGGAGGCGGGCGCCACGTCGCGGAAGAAGCGCGCCGACAGCTCCACCACCTCGTCCCGCTGCTTGTCCACGGTGATCATGTGGTAGCAGTCGTTCAGGATGATCTTGCGCACCGGGCCGCCCAGGCAGCTTTCGAGTGTGTCCGCGTTCTTCACGCTGGCCACGTCGTCCTCCCCGGAATGCAGCACCAGCGCGGGAGTGCGTATCTGCGGCAGCCTTCGCCGCACATCGGCCACGAGATGCCACAGCTGGCGCAGGGAAAGCCCCGGGGTCCCGGCCAGTCCGGCCTCGCCGCTCTCGCCGCCGAACATGTTCCGGACCACCCGGTTGCGCAGCCGCTCGTCCTTGATGCCGTAGGGAAAGGACTCGACGAAGCGGTAGCGCGCGCCGAAGGGCAGGCGGAGCACGAGGGGCAGGAGGAAGCTGAGCTTCGGGATGGACCAGCCGTCGTATTTGAGGGTCGTGGAGTACAGGGCCAGCCCCGCGACGCTCCCGGGCCGGGAGGCGGCCAGGTGCAGCGAGAGCACGGCGCCCATGGACAAGCCGCCGCAGAAGACCGTGCGGCACCGCTCGCGCAGGGCGGCGAAGGCCTCGTCCACGCTCGCGGCCCAGTCCCGCCAGCCGGTGGCGAGGAGGTCCGCCTCGCTGCCGCAGTGCCCGGCGAGCTGCACGCCGAGGACGGTGTATCCCCTGCGCGCGAGTCCCTTGCCGAGGAACTTCATCTCCGCGGGCGTGCCGCCCAGGCCGTGGATCAGGAGAACGCCGTGGTCCCCGCCGGGGAAGAGGAAGGAATGGTCGCGTATGGAAGTCATGCAATCCGCTCCAAAAAGGGATGTCAGAGCGCGCTGGCGCCGACGAGGGCCACGCCGAGGGCCACGGTCAGCCCTCCGATCCAGCGCCTGAAGGAGACCTGCTCGCGCAGCAGCAGGCGGCTGCCCAGGAGCACGCCGCAGGAATTGAGGCTCGCCGCCGGAAAGGCCAGGCTCAGGGGGACCCTGGAGAGAAGCGCGAGCCAGACCATGGTCTCCAGGACGAAGACACACAGTCCGGCCCAGACCAGGGGCGACCGCAGCCAGGCGGGCAGGAGCCCGCGCAGGAGGCGGGGGGCATCCCCGGCCCGCCTGGAGCCGGCCTTCAGGCACAGGTGCCCGGACACGTCCAGGCAGAAGGAGCAGGCGAAGAGCCCGACCACCGCAGGAGGTATCACGCGATCCCCCTGAGCTCAGTCCAGATGGCCCTGTTCACGGCGGCGTTCACGGCGGCCCGCCTCTCCCTCGGATGGCCGCCGCCCGGCTGGTCGAAGTAGGCGCTGATCCGCTTCGCGTTGCTGGAGAAGACGGGCGGCGAGTAGTCCCCGCAGACGTCCGCGCCGACCACGCGGGCGGCGCGGCCGATGCGCCGCACAGCCGCGAGCAGGGCGGAGAGGGGCATCTCGCCCTGGTCCCAGTTGGTGAGCGCCGTCCCGGCCGGGAGCACGTCCTTGTCCAGGGTCAGGTACACGGCCTGCCCTTCCAGCCGCCCGGCCAGCTCGTCCAGGAAGGCGTCGAAATCCCCTTCCCCCAGGTTGCGCCAGTACAGCAGCCCCGCCTCCCAGCGGTGGCCCGGCCCGGAACGCAGGCGGCCCCAGGTCCGGGAGGGCGCATGCCGCCAGGGATAGATCTCGAGCCGTCCTTCGGACAGGGCGCGCAGGTTGCCGCCCTTGAGCCCCGGGTTGTCGAGGTCCGCGGAGCAGGGGCCGAGGGTGATGACGCGCTTCACGTGGGGCATCTCCAGGAGCCGGTTGACCATGGAGCCGCAGTGGTACCGGGGCGGGAGCCGCACCCAGTCCGGGTGGTTGTCGAAATGGAGCACCGTGAGGGGCTCGGCCAGCCGGTAGGCCAGCCGGGCGACCAGGGCGGCGCAGAGGTGGTGGAAGTCTCCCGAGCCGAAGAACGTCGCCCGGGGCTCGTCGTCTCCCGCCTCCGGCAGGGCCGCGGCAAAGGCGCGCATGCGCCGCTCGCAGGCCCACAGCCGGAAGGCCGGCCCCTCCCGGGAGAGGTCGACGACCTCGGGGTCGTCGGCCTCGTCCCAGAACGGGGCCTGCTCCTTCAGGCTGCCATCGAGGTGCAGCAGGCGGAGCTTCACGCCGCGCTTTGCCTCGTCCTGGTCGCCGCGCGCTCGAGGAGCTGGTCCAGGAGCGTCAGCGCCAGGTCCATCTCCTGGCGGGTGATGGTCAGGGCGGGGGCGAGGGTGAAGACGTTCTTGTAGTAGCCGCCCACGTCCAGGATCAGGCCGTAGCTCCGCCCCCCGGTCGAGAGGTCGCACTTCATGGCCTCGTCGACCAGCCAGTCGGTCATGGCCTTGTCGGGCGTGAAGCCGTCCGGACGGCAGATCTCCATGCGCAGGGCCAGGCCGAGCCCGTCCACGTCGCCGACGATCGCATGGCGCCGCTTCAGGTCCTGCAGGCCGGAGAGGAGGTAGGTGCCCTTCTCCCGGACCATGGTCCCCCAGTCCTCCTCCTCGAGCATCTTGATCGTCTCCAGGGCCACGGCCGTGCCCAGCGTGTTGCTCGAGAAGGTCGAATGGGTCGATCCCGGAGGGAAGATGCCCGGCTCGATGAGCGCCTCGCGGGCCCAGATGCCGGACAGGGGGTTCAGGCCGTTGGTCAGGGCCTTGCCGAAGACCATCACGTCGGGCGTGACGCCGAAGTTCTCGAGCCCCCAGAAGGCGCCGGTGCGGTAGAGCCCCATCTGGATCTCGTCGTCCACCATGAGGATGCCGCGCTCGTCCAGGATCTTCTTCAGGCGCGGGAAGTAGTCGCGCGGCGGGATGACGTAGCCGCCCGTTCCCTGCACCGCCTCGACGTAGAAGGCGGCGAATTCCGCCTCGCCGACCTTGGGATCCCAGACCCCGTAGTACTCGGTCTCGAAGAGCCGCTCGAACTGCCCGAGGCAGAAGAGGCCGCAGTCGTCCTGCCGCTTTCCGTAGGGGCAGCGGAAGCAGTACGGGAAGGGGACGAAGAGGGCGCGGTCCCCGAAATGGCCGTAGCGGCGGCGGTAGCGGTAGCTCGAGGTGATGGCCGAGGCGCCCAGGGTCCGGCCGTGGTAGCCGCCCTCGAAGGCGATCATCAGGCTCTTGCCCTTGCTCGCGTTGCGCACGAGCTTCAGGGAATCCTCGATGGCCTGGGCCCCGCCCACGTTGAACTGCACGCGTCCCTTCACGCCGTGGGCGCGCTCCATGTGGCCCGCGAGACGGGCGGCGAGGTCGATCTTCTCCTTGTGCAGGTACTGGCAGGCGAGCTGCGGCAGGGTGTCGATCTGCGCCTTGAGCGCGTCGTTCAGGCGCTTGTTGGCGTAGCCGAAGTTGACGGCCGAATACCACATCTGCAGGTCGAGGTATTCCCTGCGGCTCTCGTCGTAGAGGAAGCTGCCGCTGCAGCTCGAGAAGACGCGCGGCGGCTCCTGGTAGTGGACGGTGTCCCCGAAAGAGCAGTACGTGGATTCGAGATCTAAGAGGCTGTGGTCATGCATGTGAGTCGGTCTCCGGTGTTCTTGAGTTGTGTGATGATGTCGCCGTCCCGGTCGAGCCGCGGATCGTCCATGGCGTCCAGGAAGGAGGCGACGTCGGAAAAACGCGTGTAGGGAAGGTGGGGCAGGCCGTGCGCGCGGCAGTGCGCCAGCAGCGCGTCCTTGGCGAAGACGAAGTCCGCGTCGGCCGCGGCGCAGAAGTCCGAGCGGCCGTCGCCGACGAGGAGCGAAAGCCCCCCTCGCCGCGCCAGGACCCGGCACTTGCAGGTGCCGCTGCGCTGCGCGCAGTCCGGCGCGGCATGCGGGAAGGACAGGGCGTAGCGCCCGTCCGGCTCGAGGCGCAGGTGGTTGGCGAAGACCGTGAGGTGCGGAAGGCCGTGCCGCGCCAGGATGGAGCGGATGGCGTAGTCGATGCCGTCGCTGACCACCACGACCTCCGTCCCCCGCGCCTCGCAGGCCGCGACGAAGGCCGGGAAGGTCGGGTCGATGGCGATGCCCTCGAGGTGGGCGTCCAGCTGCTCCTGCGGGCAGCGCAGGAGGCCGACCTGCCGCCGCATGCACTCGAGCGAGCCGATGAGGCCGCGCTTCCAGTCCTGCTCGATGTCGAGCCATTGCGGCGGGGCGAAGCTGCCGAGCAGGCTGTCCGTGACGTCCGTCTCGGCGATGGTCCCGTCGAAGTCGCAGAACACCGTGCAGGGGGGCCGCCTGCCGTCCAGTGCGCCGTGCTGGTGAAAAACGCTCATTTTTACTGCCTTTGCTGTCCCGTTCAGTCCTGGTTTTCGGAAAAACGAGGGGAGCCGCGTCGCCGCGCTCAGGCCCTCAGGGGGGCGGGCGCCCGGGGGAGAAGGATGACGAAGCGCGTCCCCCTGCCGGGATCGCTCTGCACCTCGATGCCGCCGCCGTGCAGCTCCACCACCGCCTTGACGTAGCTCAGCCCGAGTCCGTAGCCCTTGGAGGAGCGTCCCTTGTCGGCCTTGTAGAACTTCTTGAAGATGTTCCCGATGTCCTCCTCCGCGATGCCCTCGCCCGTGTCGGCGACGAGCAGGCGCACTCCCTCCGGCGTCCCGGTCGCGCCGAGGGTTATGGTCCCGCCGCGCGGTGTGAACTTGAGGGCGTTGTCCAGCAGGTTGGCCAGCACCCGCCAGAGCTTGAGGCGGTCGGCGTCGAAACGCACGGACTGCACCTCCCCGAGGCTGAGGTCGATGCCGGACTCAGCGGCCAGGGGCTGGTAGAACTCGCAGAGGCTCTCGAGGAATTCCCGGGCCATCACGGCCTCGCGCTTGAGGTGTGTGACGCCGGATTCCGCCTCGGAAATGTTCAGGATGTCGTTGACCATGGCGATCATGCGTTCGAATTCGGCCAGGGAGTTGCCGAGGATCGCGCCCTGATCCTTTCCTGCCTTGTCGTAGAGCAGGGCCACCTCGATGCTGCCCTTCATCCTGGTCAGGGGGGAGCGCAGGTCGTGCGCGATGTTGTCGACGATGGCCGACATGCCCGCGATGAGCCGCTGGATGCGGGAGAGCATGAGGTTGAACGCCTCGGAGAGCTGGTCGATCTCGTCTCCGTTGAAGGAGCGCTCCACGCGGCTCTCGAGGTTGCCCCGATAGATCTCCATGGCCGTGTCCTTGACCGCGGATATCTCTCCCAGGGTCTTTTGCGTCATTACGTACCCGATGCCGCACCCGGCTATGAGGATCGGGATGAAGATCATCTCGAATATGTCCAGGAAATTCTTCTTCAGGGTCTCGACAGTATCGGAGATGTAGCCGACATGGAGCTCGATTCCGTTATGGAGCCTCGCTCCGGCAAGTTTCAGTATATCGCCTGTCTTGTTGTTCCTGATGCGTTCTATCCTGCCTGCATCGATGTCTTTCCAGTGTATGTTCCTGTGCAGATACGGCTTCCACAGTTCACGCGATGGGAGATAGTATTCCTTTCCATCGGCATTGAAATGTATGATCAGGTTCGATGACCCAATGTCGTTTATCTCTCCGGAGAGAATGTTCAGGAAATCCTGGAACTGCTTGCCTTTCGCGCTCTTGTCTATCTCTGCTATCTCATCGTATATCGTCTTTATCTCGCTGCTGTCGCTCGACTTGTAGAACACGTAGAACGATATCCCCATGAAGAAGAGTATGGAGGCCATGTAGAGGCTTCCATAGAGCAGCAGGATCTTGAACTTGAGCGTCCTGGCGCGCCTAGTCCTGCTTAAAGACATACCCGCATCCCCTGACGGTGTGGATCAGCTTCCCGTCGTGTCCGGAATCCAGCTTGTCCCGCAGCTGCGAGACGTGCACGTCGAGCACCTTGGTGCCGGGATCGAACTCGTAGCCCCAGACGTTCTTCATGATCATGGGCCGGGAGACGGTGTCTCCGGCGTTCTCCATCAGGTACTTGAGGAGCAGGAATTCCTTGGGCTTGAGATGGATTTCCCGCTCGTCCCGGAAGACCCGGCGGTTGAGAAGGTCGACCTCCACTCCGTGCAGGCTCAGGCGGGCGGGAGCCATGTTCTCGTCGGTCCGGCGGCGGGTGATGGCCTTGATGCGGGCGAGCAGCTCGAGGAAGGAGAACGGCTTGGTCAGGTAGTCGTCGCAGCCGGAGTTGAGGCAGAAGATCCTGTCGTCCACGGCTTGGCGGGCGCTGACCACGATGACCGGGACCTTTATCCCTTTCTCCCTGATCTCGCGCAGGATGGTGAATCCGTCCAGGTCCCCGAACATCAGGTCGAGCACGACCAGGTCGTGCGCCTGCTCGCAGATGCGGGCGAGCCCGGCCGTCCCGCTTTCCGCGAGGTCCACCTCGTGCCCTTCCTGCTCCAGGCCGCTCTTGAGAAAGCGCAGGATCTCGGCGTCGTCGTCGACCAAGAGAATTCTCATGGCGTTTCGCTCCATCGCACCGGCATGCTCCACCTGACATCTCTACGCCCATTTCTGCCGGAGGAAAGTTAAGTTCCCCTTAGAATCGGGCCGGAAAGTTTAAATCTTTTTTACGCTGCCGGAATCGGCCTCCCCGCAGGGCCTGCGAGGAACGTTCGAGGAAATCCGCGGCTTCTAAGCGTCCCGTAATTTTCCGCCCCCACCCTCCAGCCACGGCGAGGGGAAAATTCCCGCGCCGGACTGTTCAAAACACGACTTGGAGGTTTATCATGAAACGCACGAGAACCCTTTTCATCGGACTCGCCCTGGCAAGCCTGGTGTTTTCCGCGGCCTTCGCCGCCGCGCGCACGCATCGGGAGGAGAACGACGCCGCAAGCGTCAGGCAGGCCAAGGTCGGCCTGACCCAGGCCGTGGCCGCGGCCGAGCAGGCCGAGGGCGGCCGGGCCTCGCGCGCCGAGTTCGACAAGGAGAAGGACGGCCGCCTCGTCTACGAGGTCGAGGTCGTCTCCGCGGACACGGTGCACGACGTCACGGTGGACGCCCTGACCGGCAAGGTGGTGAAGTCGTCGGTCGACAAGATCGATCACGACGACGACCACGGTGAGCACGAGGACGGCGAGTAGCGTCGGCAACGGCCGCCCGGGCGCGACGCGCGTCGCGCCCGGGCGGTGAAAAATACAGGGGACCTGAAGGATGCGGATTCTGCTCGTCGAGGACGACGCCATGTTCGGGCAAAGCCTCAGCCAGGCGCTCAAGGACGCGGGGCATTCCGTGGACTGGGCGCGCGACGGGGCGCAGGCCGAGGCGGCCCTGGCCGGTGAGGGCTACGTGCTCGTCCTGCTCGACCTGGGGCTGCCGGGCAGAAGCGGCCTGGACGTGCTGCGCGGCATGCGCGGCAGGGACGACCGCGTGCCCGTGCTCATCCTGACCGCGCGCGACGGCGTGGAGGACAGGGTCTCGGGCCTCGATCTCGGCGCGGACGACTACCTGGTCAAGCCGTTCGACTTCAAGGAGCTGCAGGCCAGGATGCGGGCGCTCATCCGCCGCCGCTCGGGCCATGCGGATTCGGTGCTCGGCAACGGCGACATCGAGCTCGACCTCGCCACGCACGAGGCGCGGCGCGGGGGCGCGCCCGTCCGGCTTTCCGCGCGGGAGTTCGCGCTGCTCTATGCCCTGCTCGAGCATCCGGGCGCCGTGCTCTCGCGCGGCCAGCTCGAGGAGCGCGTCTACGGATGGAACGAGGAGGTCGAGAGCAACGCGGTCGAGGTGCTCATCCACTACCTGCGCAAGAAGCTCGGCCACGACGCGGTGCGCAACATCCGCGGCGTCGGCTGGATGGTCGCGGAGGGACGCTGATGTCCATCAGGCGGCAGCTCCTCCGCTGGCTCCTCGGCGCTCTGGTGCTCGCGGGGCTCGTGACCGGAGCCCTGACCTTCGTCCTGGCCCGCGAGGAGGTCAGCGAGCAGCTCGACAGCCAGCTGCACCATCTCGCCTACGCCTACGACATGTCCGGCGCGCATCCGGCCCCCGTGCTGCCCCGCCTGCGGGACGCGGACCCGGAGGAGCGCTACGCGCTGCTGATCCGCGACGAGGACGGCAAGCTCCTTTTCGCCTCGCCGGGCGCGCCCGAGCTGCCCCGGATCTCGGTCCAGGGGTTCTCCGACGCCGCCCTGCCCTCGGGCGAATGGCGGGTATTCACCCGCCTCGAGAACGGCCGGAGCCTGCAGCTCGCCCAGCGCCGCATCGTGCGTGACGAAGTTGCGGCCGACAGCGCCCTGTACGCCTCGCTGCCGGTCTTCCTGCTCGTCCCGCTGCTCGGCGTGCTCACCTTCTGGGCCATCGGCAGGAGCCTCGGCGGCCTGCGCGAAACCATCGCGGCAGTCTCGGACCGCGACGCCGAGAATCTCGCTCCGCTTCCCATGGAGGACGTCCCGGAGGAGATAGCCCCCCTGGTCGCCGAGATGAACGCGCTCCTTTCCCGGCTCGGGGAGGCCATCGAGGCGCAGCGCCGCTTCGTCTCCGACGCCGCCCACGAGCTGCGCACCCCGCTGGCGGCATTGCAGCTGCAGAGCTTCAACCTCCAGAGGGTCGAGAACGAGGCCGACCGGCAGGAACGCCTGGCCGCGCTGCAGGCGGGCATCCGCCGCGCTTCGGGGCTGGTCGACCAGCTGCTGCGCATGGCCCGCCAGGAGGCGCGCCAGGGCGAGGCCGCGCGCGAGCGCGTGGCCCTCGGCGAGCTGCTCAGGGAATGCCTCTCCGAACTCGCGCCGCTGGCGGTGCGCAAGGGCATCGACCTGGGCCTGTTCATGGACGAGGCCGACGCCGCGCAGAGCGTCGCCGGAGACCGCGAGGCCCTGCGCGTCCTCTTCTCCAACCTCATCGAGAACGCCCTGCGCTACACGCCCGAGGGCGGGCTCGTGGACGTGCGCCTGTCCCCGTCTCCCGAAGGCACGCGGGTCGAGGTCGCGGACAGCGGGCCGGGCATCCCCGAGGAACTTCTGGAACGGGTCTTCGACCGCTTCTTCCGCATCGAGGGCACCTCCGAGGAGGGCAGCGGACTCGGCCTCTCCCTGGTGCGCCGCATCGCCGAGCGCCACGGCGCGAGCGTGCGCCTCGCCAACCGGAGCACGGGCGGCCTCGCGGCCCGGGTGCTCTTCCGGGCTGAGGCCGCCGCCGCGCCCCACGCCTCGAAGACATAGCCCGGGCCAGATTATCATTTTCCCGTCGGCATCGTTCCGGTAACGTGTGGTGCTGGATTTTCTCGAACCGTAGCACGCAGGGGGAACCGCATGAGGAATGCGCCGGGAACGGCGGCGCGGGGACCGCGACAGGCGCGGGCGGCCACGGGGTCGAGGCCCGGGGCGGGACTGCTCGCCGTTCTCGCTCTGGCCCTGCTCGCGGGCTGCGCCCGCTACGAGGCCAAGCCGCTCGACACGCACGCCGCGCTTCCCGATGCCCCGCGCAAGGTGCTCGTCGATCCCGCCTCCCTGCCGTTTCCGAAGCTCGCGGGACACGTCTTCGACCCGGGCGACGGACTGGACGAGACCGAGACGGCCATGCTGGCCGTGGTCAACAATCCCGATCTCCGGACGGCCCGGGCGGATGCCGGAGTCTCCCACGCCCAGGCCTTCGCCGCCGGGCTGCTGCCCGACCCCCAGGTCGGCCTGTCCGAGGACTTCCCGCTGCGCGACGTTCCCGGCTCCAACTACACGGCCTACAGCGTGGGCCTGAGCTACGACCTGAACGCCCTGCTGACCCACGAGGTGGTGCTCGAGGCCGGGCGTGCCTCTGTGCGCCAGGCCGACCTCGGCCTCGTGTGGCAGGAATGGCAGACCGCGAGCCGGGCCCGGCTGCTGTTCGCGCGCATCGTCTCCGGGCAGCGCCTCGAACGGCTCCTCGCCGCCGACGCGGCCCTGCTCGAGGAACGCCAGGCGCGCATGGACCGCGCCCTGGACGCGGGGGACGTCACGGCGGCCGCGGCCGGGGCCGACCTCGCCGCCCTGGCCGACGCCACGGGCAGGCTCTCGACCCAGCGGCGCGCCCTGGCCAAGGACCGCCACGACCTGAACCTGCTCCTGGGCCTTGCGCCCGAAACGCGCCTGGAGCTCGTGGGCGAGCCGTACTCCCCGTCCCTGGACGAGGGGCTCGTCGCCCGGCGGCTGGCCGACCTGGCCCAGCGCCGCGCCGACCTGCTGGCCCTGAAATGGGGCTACGAGAGCCAGGACGCGAAATACCGCAAGGCCATCCTGGACCAGTTCCCGGCCCTGAACCTCGGCTTCAACCGGGCCTCGGACACGAGCAACGTGCAGACCTTCGGCTTCAGCGTGACCATGAGCCTGCCGCTGTTCGACCGCAACCGGGGGAACATCGCCGTGGCCAAGGCCACGCGGGAGCGCCTGTACGACGATTTCCAGGCGCGGCTGGCCCAGGCCGGATCGGACGTCGCCCGGCTGCTCGACGACCTGCGGCTCCTGCGCGCCCGGCTCGCCGAGCTGGACGCCACCCTGCCCAGGCTCGACCGGGCCGAGGCCGCGGCCCGGAAGGCGGCCGACGCGGGCGAGATCGACGAGCAGAGCTACCTTTCCCTGCACGCGGCAAGGAGCGCCAAGCTCGCCGAGCGCATAACCCTCGCGCAGTCCCTGGCCGAGCAGCGCCTCGCTCTGGAGACCACGCTCGGCTGCGACCCGTCGGTCCTGGAGAAGGTCGCGGCCGGAGACGTCCCGGCGCGGCACGAGGAGGCACCCCGATGACCCGAACGACCAGAACGACCCCAAATATCAGAAAGACCAAGTCCGTCCGGTTCGCGGCCGCCGTCCTCGCCCTGGTCTGCCCGCTGCTCCTGCTTTCCGTTCCCGCCCGGACGGCCCAGGGCAAGGACGGGCAGGACGGGTCGAGCGTCCTGGTGAAGACGGCGGCGCTCACGCGAAAGTCCGTGGAATCCACCCTTTCGGCCTACGGCCAGGTGCTCCTGGACCCGCGGCAGACAGCCGCCGTGTCCTTTCCCCGGAAGGGGACCGTCGAGCGTCTGATGGTCGCCCAGGGGCAGATGGTGCGCAAGGGCGCGCCCCTGGCGAGCTTTCGCTCGGCCCCGGAGGAGCTGGCCGCGTTCAGGCAGGCGCAGCTGGGCGTGGACTACGCGGGCCGCGATCTCGAGCGCGTGCGGCGCATGCTGGGGCAGCACCTGGCGACCACGGCCGACCTGGCGACGGCGGAAAAGACCCTGGAAGACGCCCGTTCCGCCCTGAAGGCCCAGCGCAGCCGGGGAACGGGCACGCCGAGCGAGGTCGTCCGCGCGCCCTTCGACGGCATCGTCTCCCAGGTCGCGGTCAAGCAGGGGGATATCGTCCCGGCGGGCGGCCTCGTGCTCCAGATCGGGCGCAACTCCGGGCTTCGGGCCGTGCTCGGCGTGGAGCCGGAAGACGTCTCCATGGTCGCGGACGGCATGGAGGTGCGCATCACCCCGGTCTTCGACCACGACCGCCCGGTGGAGGGACGCATCGCGGCCGTGTACGGGATCATCAATCCCCAGACGCGTCTCGTGGACGTCGTGGTCGCGCTTTCGTCCGGCGGCGCGGGCATGGTCCCGGGCATGCAGGTGCGCGGGAAGATCGTCCTGGGCACGACCCGGTCCTTCGTGGTCCCCCGCTCGGCGGTGCTGCGCGACGCGGACGGCAAGGCGGGCCTCTTCCAGGTCAAGGACGGCCATGCCGTGCACGTCCCCGTGACCTGCGGCGTGGAGACGGACGGCGAGGTCGCCGTGTCGGGCTCCCTCGATCCGGCGCTGCCCGTGGTGGTCTCGGGCAACTACGAGCTTCGGGACGGCACGGCCGTGCGGGAGGAGGGCCGGTGAACTTCACGAACTGGATCCAGGCCCACCGCCGGTCGATCCTGTTCCTCCTGGCCCTGCTCGCGGCAGGCGGGCTGGCGGCCTCCTTCGGCATGCCGGTCACGCTCTTCCCCCGCGTCAACTTCCCGCGCATCGACGTCGGCCTCGACGCCGGGGACAGGCCCGCCGAGCAGATGGTGCTGCAGGTGACGCGGCCCGTGGAGGAGGCCGTGCGCCGGGTGCCCGGCGTGCGCGACGTGCGCTCCACGACCAGCCGGGGCAGTGCCGAGGTCTCGGTGACCATGCAGTGGGGCACGGACATGTCCCTGGCCACGCTGCAGGTCAACTCGGCCATCAGCCAGATCATGCCGAGCCTGCCGCAGGGCACGTCCCTGCTCACCCGGCGCATGGATCCCACCGTCTTTCCCATCATCGCCTACAGCCTGACCTCGTCCGACCTCTCGCTGGCCAGGCTGCACGACCTGGCGGCCTATGAGCTGCGGCCGCTGCTCTCGAGCGTGGACAACGTGGCCCGCATCGGCGTGACCGGCGGCGACGAGCAGGAGTTCCGCGTCACCGTGGACCCGGGGCGCCTCACGGCCTACGGCCTGTCTCTGCAGGACGTGGCCCGGGCGCTGAGCGTGGCCAACGTGCTGCAGGCCGTGGGCCGCATGGAGGACCACTACAAGCTCTTCCTGGTGCTCTCGGACACCCGCTTCAAGGACCTCGCGGACATCCGGCGCACGGTGCTCACGAGCGGGAGCAACGGGCTGGTGCGTCTGGAGGACGTGGCCACGGTGGAGAGCTCCACCGTGCCGCGCTGGATCAGGGTCACGGCGGACGGGCGGCCCGCGGTGCTGCTGCAGGTCTACCAGCAGCCGGGCGGCAACTCCGTGCGCATCGCGCGCGACGTCAAGGCCAAGCTCAAGGCCTACGCGCCGCAGCTGCCCAAGGGCGTGAAGATCGCCAACTGGTACGACCAGAGCCGCCTGGTGGTCGCTTCCGCGGCCAGCGTGCGCGACGCCATCCTCATCGGCATCGGCCTGGCCGCGCTGGTGCTCCTCGCCTTCCTGCGCAGCCTGAAGATCACCCTGATCGCCGTGCTCGTGGTGCCCACGGTGCTCGCGGCCACGGTGGTGCTGCTCTCGGCCCTCGGCATGAGCTTCAACATCATGACCCTCGGCGGCATGGCCGCGGCGGTGGGGCTCATCATCGACGACGCCATCGTCATGAACGAACACATCGTGCGGCGGCTGCGCGGCCGGGAGCAGGGACACCGCGAGAGCGTCATGCGTGCCGCGCGCGAGTTCTTCCCGCCCCTGGCCGGGTCGAGCGCCGCGACCATCGTCATCTTCGTGCCCCTGGCCTTCCTGGGCGGGCTCACCGGCTCCTTCTTCAAGGCCCTCTCCCTGACCATGGCCTCGTCCCTGTTCATCTCCTTCCTCGTCTCCTGGCTGGCCATCCCCCTGCTCGCCGGGCGCCTCCTGCGCGAGAAGGACGCGGCCCGTCCCGAGGGCGGCCGTCTCACGGACCGGGTGAACGAGCGCTACGCCGCCTGGCTGCGCCGCCTGCTGGACCGCCCGTGGCTCGCCCTCGTCCTGGTGGCGGCGCTCCTGGCCGGAGGCCTCCTGGCCTTCGCCCATCTGGGCTCCGGCTTCATGCCCTCCATGGACGAGGGAGGCTTCATCCTGGACTACCGGACCCCGCCCGGCACCGCGCTCAGCGAGACGGACCGCCTGCTGCGCCAGGTGGAGGAGATCGTCTCCGCCACGCCCGAGGTGGAGACCTATTCGCGGCGTACCGGCACGGGGCTCGGCGGAGGGCTCTCCGAGGCCAACGAGGGCGACTTCTTCATCCGCCTGAAGAACAGGCGGCAGCGCGACATCTGGGCGATCATGGACGACGTGCGCGGCAGGATCGAGCGCCGCGTGCCGGGCATAGAGGTGGAGACGGCCCAGCTCATGGAGGACCTCATCGGCGACCTGACGGCCGTGCCCCAGCCCGTGGAGGTGAAGCTCTTCTACGACACCCCCGGGCCGCTCGAGTCGACGGCCAGGCAGGTGGCCGCGCGGCTGCGCCGCGTGCCCGGGATCGTCGGCGTGCGCGACGGCATAAACCCGGCGGGCGACGCGCTCGACATCCGCGTGGACAAGACCAGGGCGGCGCTCGAGGGCCTGGACCCGGAGGCCGTGACCGCGCTCGTGCGCGACGCCCTGAGCGGCACGGTGACCACCCAGGTCCAGGAGCCCGTCAAGATGGTCGGGGTCAGGGTCTGGATTCCCGAGGCCATGCGCGGCACCGAGCCCGACATCTCGAAGCTGCTCCTCAGGGCCCCGGACGGCCACCTCTTCCCCCTGGGACGCATCGCAAAGGTCACGGCGGTCACCGGGCAGCCGCAGATAAGCCGCGAGAACCTCAAGCGCATGGTCGCGGTCACCGGGCGCATCAGCGGCCGCGACCTCGGCTCGGTCATGGGCGACGTGAAGAAGGCGATGGGCGCGCAAAAGCTGCCGCGCGGCATGTACTACGAGCTCGGCGGCACCTACGCGCAGCAGCAGATCGCCTTCGCCGGACTGCGCAACGTCTTCGCCGCGGCCGTGGGCCTGGTCTTCCTTCTGCTCCTTTATCTCTACGAAAGCTTCCGGGTGGCCGCGGCCATCATGGTCATCCCGCTCCTGGCCGTGGCCGCGGTCTTCGCCGGGCTGTGGGCAGCGGGCATAGAGCTGAACATCTCCGCGATCATGGGCATGACCATGATCATCGGCATCGTGACCGAGGTGGCGATCTTCTACTTCTCCGAATACCACGACCTCCTGCCCCAGCTCGGCCACCGCGAGGCCGCGGTGCAGGCGGGCGTGAACCGCTTCCGCCCCATCGCCATGACCACCCTGGCGGCCATCCTGACCCTCCTGCCCCTGGCCTTCGCCCTCGGGCAGGGATCGGCCATGCAGCAGCCGCTCGCCGTGGCCATCATCTCGGGGCTCGTGGTGCAGCTGCCGCTCGTGCTGCTGATCATGCCGGTGCTCTTCGACCGGCTGTCCGGCGGCGCCGGGGCGGCGCCCCGCGCAGGGAGCGAGCCGCCCCCGGGAAAGGGGAAGAGGGAGGAGGGAGACCTGCAAGGAGACGATCGTGATCCGTGACCTGCGCATCCGGCACAAGCTGCTGCTCCTTCTGCTCGCCCTGGTCATCCCGCCGCTGGTCCTGATCAGCTGCTACGCCATCTGGGAGGCCCAGAACCTGGGTGGGGACCTGGCCGACAGCGCGGAGGCGGGCATGACCCGCATCGCGCAGCGGGAGCTGACGCTCGCGGCCGACCTCGTGGACACCGAAATGCTCGAGGCCAGGCAGTCCCAGGAGCTCATGCTCGGGCTCATGGCCAAGGAGGCCGCCGGGCTCCCCGCCCAGTCCGCCGAAGGGACGGCGGTTCCCTCCGGCGCGAAGAGCGGCCTCTTCCATTCGCCGTCCGACGCCGAGCCCGAGGCGGCGGCCCGGGACGAGGCGCGGCTCGCGGGCCTGCTGCCCGAGCTGCGGGACCTCTTCTCCCAGGGCCGGGAGGAGGCCGCCTGGGGCAGCGTGTGCCTGAGCGGAGGGACCTGCCTGACCTATCCGCCCCGGCCGGACTTCCCCGCGCACTACGACGCGCGCGCCCAGGAGTGGTACCGGGAAGCGGCCGAGAGCCCCGTCCCGGTCTGGAAGCTCCACGTCAGTCCGTCCGGGGGCAGGATCGTCATGACCCTGGCCGAGTCCGTGCGCGGACGGGGGGGGCGGCCCGCGGGAGTGGCGGCCATCACGGCCCTGCTGCGGATCGTGCGCGAGAACGACAGCCTGTCCTCGGGCAACGGGCGGAGCTTCCGCACCATGATCGCCAGGCTCGGCCGCCGTCCGGACGGCGGCCAGGGGCTCTTCGTCATCGGCGACCAGGTGGAGGAGTCGGGCTTCCTGTTCTGGGAGCGGCCGAGCTCCCGCCACTGGCTGGATTTCGACGGCGCGTCCTCCTGGAACCGCATCAGTGCGGCCCTGGACAAGGGCGAATCAGCCCTCGCCTCCACGTCCTACAAGGGCGTGCCCGCCTTCGCGGTCTGCAAGCCCCTGCTCGGTTCGGACGCCGTGCTGGTCATCATCTCCCCCCGCGAGGTCATCGAAGCGGGCGGCGAGCGGGCCGAGGACGCCATCATGTCCCGCACCTGGCGCATGACCCTGGTCACGGGCGGCCTGACCCTGGCCACGATGATCGCCGTGGTCTTCCTGGGGCTGTGGGGCTCGGGAGCCCTGACGCAGCGGCTGGCCGGGCTCGCGGCCGCCGCCCGGCGGCTGGCCTCGGGCGACCTTTCGGCCTTTGTGCCCGTGACAAGCCGGGACGAGATCGGCGAGCTCGCCCAGACCTTCAACGAGATGGGCCCGCAGCTCGACGAGCGGCTGCGCCTCAAGCAGGACGTGCGGCTTGCCCGGGAGGTGCAGGAGACCCTGCTGCCGCAGTCCCCGCCCAGCCTGCCCGGGCTGGACATGGCAGGCGCGGTCTCCTTCTGCGATGCGACCGGAGGCGACTATTTCGACTTCCTTCCATACCCCGGCGGAGGGCCGTGCGACGTGGTGCTGGCCGACGTGAGCGGCCACGGCGTTTCCGCGGCGCTGCTCACGGCCGTGCTGCGCGGACTGCTGCGGGGTCGCGGCGGGCCGGAGGTCTCTCCGGCGGCGCTCCTGACGCGGGTGAACCGCCTCTTCTCAGAGGACACGAGCGTCTCCGGCAGCTTCGTCGTCATGCTCCACGTCCGCGTCGAGCCAGGCGGCCCGGGCCGTCCGGCCCGCCTCGCCTGGTGCCGCGCGGGACTGGATCCGGCGCTGCTCTACGACCCGGCCGCGGATGCCTTCTCCGAGACCCTGGGCGAGGGGGTGCCCCTCGGCGTGCTCCCGGACCATGTCTACGCGGAGGGAGAAGGAGCGTCCCTGCTCCCCGGCCAGGTGCTGGTCATGGCCACGGACGGGGTCTGGGAGGCGCGCGACACCGCGGGGGAGATGTTCGGCAAGCAGCGGCTGCGCGAGGTCGTGCGGGCGCACGCGGGCGAAAGCGCCCAGGATCTGGTGGCCGCGGTGCACGCCGCCGTGCGGGACTTCCTCGGCGAGGCGCCTCAGGAGGACGACGTCAGCGTGGTGGCGGTCAAGGCCCTGCCCCTGTAGCCTCCTTCTCCGGCCAGCCTGTCGAGGCACCTGTCCATGGCCTGGGTCGGGCCCAACGGCATGTGGCCGTAGCGCAGGGAGAGCTGCCGCGCGGCGCTCTTCGCGGACTCACCGTCGATGACGAGCTTCCACAGGGCCGCGGCCAGCCCGGAGCGGTCCGCGCCCGACTTGCAGTGGACGAGGATCGGGCGCGGCGCGCTGCGGAAGATGGAGAGGAGCCGGCGGAGCTTGGCGGGAGCGGGCGCGCTGGTGGCGGAAAGGGCGATATCGACATGGCCGACGCCGAGGGCGCGGCAGGTCGCCACCTCCTCGTCGTACCAGGCGGCGCCCCGCTGCCCGCCCCGCAGGTTGACGACCGTGCGTATGCCGAAGGCGCGCACGTAATGCTCCAGCTCGTCCCGGTCCATCTGCGCCGAGCGGTACGCCTCCCCGGCCGTGACCGCGTGGAAGTTGCCCTGCTCGTCCAGGTACCAGAGCCTGGCCAGGACGAGGGACGCCAGAAGGCAGAGAGCCAGAGCCACGCGCCCGGCCTGCTTTTTATGTATCCATCTCATGTCGTTCCTCGTGCTGAAGCTGTTTCGTTGCGATCGACCCGTACCGTCGGAGCTCACTGTGGCCGGCCGCGCCCGTGGCCGCTGCCGAGCGGCGCGAAGAGCAGGCGGTAGGCCGCCAGGGCCCAGGCGTAGACCGGGCCCTCGAACAGGCGGCGGCAGCGAAGGAGCCCCAGGGCGCTCGCGGCGGCCACGCCCGCCGCTCCGGCCATGTCGAGGGGGAAGTGCACGCCGAGGTAGATGCGCGCCCAGGCCACTGGCAGGCCCAGCAGGGCCAGGAACAGGCCGACCCTGCGCGTCGAGGCATGCGTGAGGAGGCTGAACGCCACAGCCCACAGCAGGGTCAGGTGGTCGCTCGGAAACGACGAGTCCGCGGCATGGGCCAGGAAGCTGTGGCCGAGCCCCAGGGCGAAGGGGCGGTGATGCGGCCAGACGAGGCCGATCGCCTGATTGGCGGACAGTCCGAGAAGCCCTGCTGCCGCGGCCCGCAGCATGACCGCCCGCGTGGCCGGAGCGCCCCTGAGCCAGCCCGCCGCGAGCGTCAGCGGCACGAGCCAGATGGCCTGGACGGCGAGCATCCGGGCGAGGCCCAGGAGAAGGACGGGCGGGTTCACCGAGGCGTTCAGCAGCAGAAAGAGAGTCCGGTTGAAATGCTCCATGCTCGTCTCCGGGAATGGGGATAGGGTGCGTTCCCGGAGCAGACTGCTGCGCGAGACTTAGCTGCGGCTTAGAGGGCGGACTTGGCGGGACGATCCGGTGCTCCTGGCAATGCGCCGTCCGAGAGGAAAGACGCACTCCCTGCACACCACGGGACCGTGGTGACGCCGGGTCAGGCCAGAGCATCTTCACATCCAGGAACACAGTTGCGGGCTGCGCCCGCATTTTGCCGGGGAGGGGGCATTCCGTGCCATAGCCCCCTGCCGCCTTCGGCTTCGCCTGCGGCGGCATTCCCCCTCGGCGAGTGCTCGTTACTTCGCTGCGCGGAGCACGAATTCAGGAAAAGGCTGGCCATGGGGAAGCAGAGCCCCCAAACCGCCAACCGGCATGGTCTTCTCGGAGATGGTTGCCAGGCGCTCGGGCTCCCTTTTGACCAGGGACGACGTCTACCCGGACGAAGGCCGGGTGGTGCTGCACACGCGCAAGAAGCGCTCGCGCAGCGTGCCCTTGCGCAGCGTCACCCTGACCGGCGTCCTGCGCGACGTCCTGACGAGGCTGTGGAAGGAACGCGATCCCGACGTGCCCTGGGTCTTTCGGCTCGAATGGAAGAACCGGAAGACCGGGCTGCAGGAGAAGCGGCCCTACAGCAAGCGCAGCAACCTGCTGAAGAAGCTGTGCGCCCGGGCGGACGTGACGCGCTTCGGTTTCCATTCCCTGCGCCGCTCCGGGGCCACGGTCATGGACGAAGCGGGTGTGGCCGTCTCGGCCATCCAGCGTATCCTGGGCCATGGCGACCGGCGCTCCACCGAGCGCTACCTGAAGAAGCTGCGCCCCATCGAGATCGAAGCCATGGCGATCTTCGAGCAGGCCTGCGGCAGGCGGACCGAAAACCACACACAGACGGCCCACACGGCTTAGGCAGCGGCGGAAGGAAGGCCCCCCCAACACATTGAAATGGCTAAGGTTGGAATCAGCCGCACACGGGAAGGCGCACTGATTTCAAAGGGTCCCTTCTCCCCCTTCCCCACGCGGATTACGGCCTGGCCGTCCTACTTCGCGTACAGTTCGCTGGCCTTGCCCAGCAGCTCCCGCATGTGGCGCACCAGGGTGTGCGGGTCGGCGAGGTAGCCGTCCTGGATCATGGCGGACTCGTAGAGCTGCTCGGCGGCCAGGGCGAGGAAGGGGTCCTCGGCGTTCCTGGCGGCCACGGCCAGGAGGTTGCGGATGACCGGGTGATGCGTGTTGATCTCGAGCACGCGCGGCGGCACGGACTCGTCCTTGGTCATGAGGCGGATGATCTTCTGCATGCCGGAGCTGGGCTGGCCGTCCGGGGCCACCAGGACCACGGGCGAGTCCTTGAGGCGCTTGGACTCGCGCACCTCGGTCACGCGCTCGCCGAGCACGGCCTTCATGCGGGAGATGAGTTCGGGCAGGGCCAGGAGCTCGTCCTCGCGCAGCTCCTCCTGCTTCTCCTCGCCATCAGGCCCGGCCACGTCGGGCAGGGCCTCCAGGACGGCGGGATCGGCGCGCTCGGCCGGGACCAGGAGCTTGCTGTCGAACTCGTGCAGGGTCTCCATGACGAACTCGTCGATGGGATCGAGGAGCAGCAGGACCTCGACGCCCTTCCTGCGCAGGAGCTCGAGGTTCGGGTTGGCCAGGGCGGCCTCGCGGCTCTGGCCGGAGATGAAGTAGATCTCCTTCTGCCCTTCCTTCATGCGGCCCGCGTATTCGGCGAGCGAGGTCAGGGCCTCGGGATCGTCGCTTGCGGTGGAGGCGAAGCGCAGCAGCTCGGCGAAGGACTCCTTGTTGGCGAAGTCGCCGTAGCCGAGCTTGAAGATCTTGCCGTGCTCGCGCCAGAGGGTGGCGTACTTCGCGGGCTCGGACTCGGCGAGCTTCTTCAGGTGCGAGAGCACCTGCTTGACCACGGAGGTGCTGATCTTGCGCAGCAGCAGGTTCTCCTGCAGCGTCTCGCGGGCCACGTTCAGCGGCAGGTCCTCGGAGTCCACCACGCCGCGCATGAAGCCCAGGTACTCGGGCAGCACGTCCTTGTTCTCGTGCTGGATGAGCACGCGGCGCACGTAGAGGTCCACGCCCTGCTGGCCCTGGTAGGAGCCCATGAGCAGGTCGCGGTTCTTCTGCGGCACGAAGAGCAGCGCGGTCCACTGGATGGGCGCGTCGGCCGCGATGTGCACGGTATCGAGCGGCTCTTCGGAGTCGTAGGTCAGGAACTTGTAGAATTCGGCGTACTGCTCGGCCGTGACCTGGAACTTGGGCTCGCGCCAGATGGCCTGCACCGTGTTCACGCGCTCGCCGTCCACCAGGATGGGCCAGGCCAGGAAGTTGGAGTGGCGCGCGATGATCTCTTTGATGCGCGCCGGGTTCGCGTACTCCTTGGCCTCGGGGCGGAGCGTGACGCGGATGGAGGTGCCGCGTTCCGGGCCGTTTTCCGCCGGGCTGATGGTGAAGCTGCCCTGTCCGTCCGAGGTCCAGGTCCAGGCGGGCTCCTCTCCGGTGTGGGAGCGGGTGGTGAGCTCCACCTTGTCCGCGACCATGAAGACCGAGTAGAAGCCCACGCCGAACTGGCCGATGACCGAGGAGGCCTGGGTGGAGTCCTTGGTCTCGGCGAGGCGCTTGACGAACTCGGAGGTGCCCGAGTGGGCGATGGTGCCGATGTTCTGCACGATCTCGTCGCGGGTCATGCCCACGCCGGTGTCGCTGATGGTCAGGACGCCCGCGTCCTTGTCCGTGGTGATCCTGATCTCGAGCGGCATCTCGGCCGCGCCCGCGCCGCGCAGCTGCTCTATGCGCAGCTTGTCCAGGGCGTCGGAGGCGTTGGAGACGAGCTCGCGGAGAAAGATCTCCTTGCTCGCGTAGAGCGAATGGACCAGGATATCGAGAAGCTGACGGATCTCAGCCTTGAACTTGAACGTACCCGTGCCCTTGGCGCTGCTCATGTGCGTCGTTCCTCCTTTGGGGCTCATTTGTGATCAATTGCAGTACATAATCCGTTTTCGGCATCTGGCAAGGGGTCGGGGGCAATGAGGCGCTCGTTTTGCGCAGGCCGGGGCGAAGGCCGGAAGGGATGGGCCGGGCGGGCGGCTGCAGGGCCCGGGCGCGGTGACGGGAAGGAGGGGAGAGAGCGGCCCCGGCGGCCTCTTTTCCCGGGGCCTCGACTTCGCGTTCCGCCTGGCGTAGATGCACGAGCGCAAAGAAGGAAGAAACCATGCGCGCCACGATAGTCCTCTGCCTCTGCCTCCTGCTGCTCCCGGCCTGCTCCCCCATCGACTATTCCGCCAAGGACCATCTGGTGAAGCTCGCCGACTCGCGGCTGGCCCACGACAAGCTGCTTCTCGCCCCCGGGTGGGACGAGGTCAGCAGCCGGACCACGAGCGAGAACGGAAAGACCTCGGCCGTGGCCCTGTTCAAGGGCAAGGACGGGGGCGAACAGCTGGGCGTGCTCTACGAGCCCGTTTCCGTGGAGGCCGAGCCGGGCTCGGACGACTGGATCGAGTGGAACCGCTGCGACGACCAGGCCTTCTGCGACACCGTCTACACCTTCTTCGACGCCAAGAGCTGCGCGCTCGTGGCCTACTACATGGTGCCCGCGCTGCACGGCCGCTACGTGGTCTCCTTCAGCCGCGGCGTGCAGGACGACAACGTCCCCTGCGATGCGTGGGAGAACAAGGATTTCTTCAGCGAACGGCAGGAAGAGCTGTACGAGGATTTCCTGGACAGGGCGGACCAGGCCTTTCGGCCCGTGGCCCGCTGAGGCGGCCGGGACCGGCCGCGGCTAGCCCTTCGAGAGGGTGCTGATCTTCTCGAGCAGGAACTTCTCCATCTCGCGGCGGTCCTTGCGCAGGCGCACGAGCTCGGATTCGAGGACCGAGAGCTTGTCCCTGAGCTCGGAGTTCTCGCGGCGCAGGTTCAGCACCTCTTCGCCCTGGACGCCCGGCTCCTGTCGGGTCTCGCCGCGCTCCTGCAGCACCTCGAGTTCCCCGCGCAGGGTCTGGATGAGCAGGTCCTGGTCCGCGAGCCTGGACTCGCAGTAGCCCCCGCTCCGGCGCAGGGTGTCCACCACGGAGGCCTGCTCGGCCATGGCCTGCCTGGCCTCCGCGAGCTGCTCGTTCAGGGTGGAGAGCCCGTCGCCGCAGGCCACGCGCAGCGCCTCGCCCAGCTTCTCGCCGATGACCTTGGCGATCTCCATGCCCACGGCCGTGGCGATCTGCGCCGTGCCTTCGACCACGGGTTGCATCTGCTGCATGGGCATGGGCATGGCCGCGCCGGACGCGCCCTGCTCGCGCGCGGGCTCCACGTTCAGGGGGTAGTGCGAGGCCAGTTCGGCCTTCACGTCGCGCGTGGTGTGGCCGAGCTTCAGCATCTCGCCGATGGTCCTGAAGATGTCCACGGACTCGGGCCTGAAGCGCTTCTGTCGGCCGCGGCCCACGCTGGGAAGGAATTCCGAGAACCGGTTCTTCCAGTAGTGCAGGGTCGATTCCGGGATGTTCAGGTCCCTGGAGATCACTGCGATGGAGAGCAGCTTTTTCGCGGTCACGGCGCCTCGCTCCGGGCCAAGGGTGCTGCGGGTTGGCCCCAACTTATGGACGCATAGCGGGCAAGTCAAGGCTGACGCGGTGTTATCGCCTTTTTCCCGTCTGCGGCAAGCCCGTAATAGCGCCGGTAATAGTGGTCCGGCGATCGGGGGAGCCCGAGCCTGCGCTCCGCGAGCCAGCGGCCGAGCAGGAGCACCACGGCCGCCGCGTTGCCGCGCAGCCCCTCCCGCCGCCAGCGCCTGGCCGAGGCGGCCACGCCGGGCTTGCGGCCGGAAATCCCCCGCCCCAGGAAGAGGAACGGCCCCGCCTCCTTGAGGCGCAGCGAGAGTTCCACGTCCTCCATCAGCGGCAGCTCCGGAAAGCCGCCCATGGCTTTGAGCGCGTCCGCGCGCACGAACTGGGCCTGGTCGCCGAAGGCGATGGAGGAAAGCCGCGCCCGCCAGTTGTTGGCCAGGGCCACGAGCCCCGTGCCCGCGCCTCCTCCCTCCGGTCCGGCGTAGCGCATGGCCGCGGCCCCGCCCGGGGCCTCGGGGCGTCTTGTCAGGGCCTCGCGCATGCGGGCGAAGAGCCCGGGATCCGGCAGGCAGTCCGCGTGCAGCACGACCACCACGTCGCCGCGCGCCGCGCGCGCCCCGGCCGCTATCTGCGTCCCCCGGCCCGGCGCGGAGCGCACCACCCGCGCGCCCAGCCGCTCGGCCAGCGCGGCCGTGCCGTCCGTGGAGCCGCCGTCCGCCACCACCACCTCGGCCGCTCCCCCGGCCGCGGCCACCGCCGCCAGGCAGGCGGGCAGCCGCGCGGCCTCGTCCAGCACCGGCACGACCACGCTCACGCTCGCGGGCCTGGTCCATCTGCGCTCACGCTCCATGCGGTCGTCGCGCCACACGCCCCAGGCGAGCAGGGCCAGAAAGCCCCCGTACTCGGCCACCGTGAGCCAGGCCCAGTCGCCGACCAGGCCTCCCGTGGCCGGGGTCCAGTTCACCGGCAGCCGCACGGCCATGGCCCCGCACAGCCACAGCCAGGCGCGCGAGGGGAAGAGCGGCAGGAAGACCGCAACCATGCACAGGTACCAGGGATGCACCGTGGGCAGGAGCAGGAGCAGGCAGGCAAAGGCCAGGGCCACGCTGCGCAGCCTCTCCTGCACCGCGAGGAAGACCGCGACCAGGCAGGCGAGCAGCCCGGCGCCCAGCAGCAGCGGCGTCGCCCCGCCGCTCACGGGCCAGAGAAGCTCGGCCGCCAGGCCGCCCGAATGCCAGCCGCCGAAGGTCGCGAGCATCCGGAAGAGGCCGGCCCCGGCATCCGCGAAGGGCAGGAAGAGCAGGAGCGGCGCCAGCGCCCACCAGGCCTTGCGCCGGTTGTCCGCGCGCAGGCAGAAGGGCACGGCCAGGAAGGCGAAGTACTTGGCCATGGCCGCGAGCCCCAGGCAGAAGAAGCCGCGCCCGGCCTGCCCGCGCTCGAAGAAGAGGAGCCCCAGCAGCAGCGGCAGGAGCTGCACGGCCTCGGCATGGCCGTCTCCGGCCAGGAAGAGCAGGGCCAGGGGGTTCAAGGCCCAGAGCAGCAGCCTGCCGGGCCTGATCCCGCGCCGCGCGAGCAGGGCCGCCAGCACCGCCAGCACCCCGGCCTCCACGGGCAGGAGCAGGAGCTTCACCCCCAAGGTCCCGGGCAGGACCCAGGCCGCGAGCCGGAAGAACAGCTCCAGAAGCGGCGGGTAGATGGCCGTGAACTGCCTGAAGAACATGCCGCCGAACACGGCCGGATGGGCCGCGGCCAGACCTTCGAGGACCGGGGAGTCCGGCGCCAGGGCGTAGGGATTGTGCCCGGCCAGCTGCACCAGCCCCTCCCAGGCGTAGCGGAAGACGTCCGCGTCCGGCGGCGCGAGGAGCCAGGCCGCGCGGAAGAGCACCCCGAGCCCCACGACCAGGGCGAAGCCGCGCCTCCCTTCCAGCCGGAAGCTCCTGCACAGCGGCCAGAGCAGCGCCGTGCCCGCGACGTAGAGCAGCGCAAAGGCCAGAAGCGTGCGCCCCTGCCCGTCCGCCCGGCAGGCGAGGAGCACGAGCAGCGCCTGGGTCAGGCCGAACAGCCCGAGCCACATCGCGAACGCCCGCCAGGCCTTCTGCCGCGCATGTTTCTCCATGAACCACCCCTACCCGCTGCGCCGCACAGCGGCAAGCCGCGCGCGGAAAGCTGCGCTATAGACAGAATCCCCGCTTCTGACGCAAACCAATCCGGACAATCGATTTGCCCGACCCTGCTCCCACGGGCTACCCGAAACAATCCGACAACCGGAGGCCGAATGCGCGCGCGCAGCTTCTTTCCCCGCCCCCTCTACACCGCGGTCAGGCTCGTCCTGGCCGCCATGATCATCGTCGCCGGAGTCATCAAGCTCCAGGACCCGCGCGTCTTCGCCGTGACCATCGACGCCTTCGGCATCGCGCCCCGCTGGCTCGTCATTCCGCTCTCCCAGTGGCTGCCCGTGGCCGAGATCGCCCTGGGCGTGGCCCTGGCCTTCGATCTGCGCGGCAGCCTCCTGGTCACCTGCCTCGTGCTCCTGCTCTTCATCGGCGTGCTCGTCTACGCCATCCACATAGGCCTGGACATCGACTGCGGCTGTTACGGTCCATCGGAACCGGAGGCCCAGGCCTTCGGGACCCTGTGGACCTCGGTGTACCGCGACCTGGGGATGATCGCCGCGGCAGTCTGGCTCTACGCCGCACGCGCCGTGCACGGCATCGCGCCGCGCAGTCCCCTTCCCCCCTTCACCCGAAAATGCAAGGAGTGCGATCGATGACCAACCCGAAGAGACTTGCCCTGCTGCTCGCCCTGTGCCTCGCGCTCGGCCTGGCCCTGGCCTCCACGGCCCTGGCCGGCAACAAGTTCGAGGACGAGGTCACGGCCGAAAAGTACGCCGTGCTCGGCGCCAACCTCGCCATGCAGGCCATGCAGGGCGACTACAAGCTCGTGGACGCCGCGACGCTGAAGAGCTGGATCGACGAGAAGAAGGACATGGTCATCGTCGACACCATGCCCTACGAGGCCAGCTACCTGAAGGCCCACGTGCCCGGCGCCGAGCAGTTCCTCTTCCCCGTGCCCACCATGACCAAGTGGGACGCCAAGGAGACCGACGGCAAGTCCGAGGCCGACTTCGAAAAGCTCCTCGGACCCGACAAGGCCAAGACCATCGTCATCTACTGCGGCTTCGTGAAGTGCACCCGCTCCCACAACGGCGCCATGTGGGCCAGGAAGCTGGGCTACACCAACGTCTACCGCTTCCCCGGCGGCATCTACGCCTGGATGGGCGCCGACTACCCCGTCGCAAAGTAAGAAAAGAGCCTCCGACGTCCGGAGAGAGGCTCTGCGCCCCTCTCCGGACTCTCCCGCGCGGGGGATCATCCCCCCGGCTGAGCCCCGCCCCGCTTCGCTCTTGGCGCCTGGTCAGGCTCGGCAGACGAAGCCTGGGCGCGGCAGGCAGCAGTTTTCTCCACCACGGTCGCCGTTCCGCCGACAAGCGACACTCCTTCCCCAACCTCTTCCCCTCTCCTTTGCCCTGAACCGTCAGATGCGCTCGCTGTCCTCGCCCCGGGCAAAGGAGATGTGGTCGGGCCGTTTTTTTCGCCCTCCGCCGTCCCCGGCGGAGGGCGAAAAAAACGGCCCG